>JAZGGT010000661.1:0-17480 GCA_036480555.1 Bacteroidales bacterium
CAGGTAAACCGGGTTCAAAACCATTTGGAACATCTTCTCCTGTCTCTGCTACCTCTGCGGATATCTCATGTCCGGGTACCCTGGGATATTGCACCATGGGATTTTTCCCGAGATAGGTACTGAGGTCCGATCCGCAGAATCCCACATATTTCAGTTTCAGAAGGACCTCTCCCTGTCCGGGTACGGGAAATTCTTTTACAGTAAGCTTTACTTCCCCGGGTTGACTTATTATTATTCCTTTTATCTTTTTTGTCATATCCCGTCTAGACATACTTATAATTCGGATCGATGAGTCCCTCACTCTTCATCTCTGCCCAGAAGACATCCGGGATCTCACGCTGAAGAATTTCTACATTTCGGGTCATTTTCTCCGGTTTACTGGTATTCAGTGCCATGCTCACAATGGCCGTGTGAGACATGCTGAAATGTATACAGGCATCACCAGGTTTGACCTGATGTCTGGTACATATCCTGTTAAAGCTTTCCCGCCAGGGATAGATAATAATGCCCTTTTCACTTTCTGGTGATATATCCTGGTAGTCAAAGAGATCACCGCCGGTAAGGAATCCGCCGTGGAATACAGCCGAGTTAATGATACCCACGCCATCCCGATGCAGCTGTTCGATAAAGCTGAGCAATTCAGGTGGATGATGGAATATTGTAAAGCTGTTTGCCAGCATCACCCAGTCAAATCGTACATGTTCATACAAATCCCTTATTGTCTTCCAGTCTTTCGACCCTATACCTACGGCTTTAACCTTTCCCTCCTTTTTCAAATCGAATAGCGCATGGTAGGACTCCAGGATCTCCTCCATGCGTTTTGCCCTGTCTTCATCTCCGATTGCGGCGAACAGGTATTCATCCGGATCATGGACGGAAACCACCTCTGCCCTGTAGGTACCACCAAGTAAGCTATTACCCTGTTCATGGCACTTCACAATACCATCATAGCTGAAGGTCTGAATGGCGTCGTTTTCCAGGTCAGCCCAGGCACCCGGTTCAAAGGTGGGTTCATTACCCTCCAGTGTTACCCTGTACCATCCAAGTTTATTGCTTATGATAATATCTTCCGGGTCAACACCGAGATCATCCAGCCCTTTGCCTATGATCTCCAGTGCAAGTCCCGCTCCATACTTACCAGCAGAGTCAATTACTACCGGTTTTTCTGTACATTCGAACCATTTCTGCATGAGGGCCAGCTTGTCTTTATATGGAAGTGCCCTGTACAGGTTTCCCAGGTAACTGGTCCCGTAAATGATCTGCGGTATATTCAACCCTGTTTTACCCAGTGGATTCTTTTCTGTCAGTTTCATAGGATATCCTGTGGCTTAGCTCAATCCTTTCCTGGTCCTGTAACCGTAAATGGTGATGACTACAAAACAAATAAATGGAAGGATGAAGGATACATTTTCAGCATGCATTGAGAAAACCATGCCCTGCTTGATAATCACCCCTTGCAGGGGAGGCATGATGGACCCACCCAGGATGGCCATGATCAGTCCGGCAGCACCAAATTTGGCATCTTCTCCGAGTCCCCTGAGTGCTATCCCATAAATAGTAGGGAACATCAGCGACATACAGATGGATACTGCTACGAGGCAGTACAATCCGGCAATTCCATCAATGAAAATGACACCGAGGACCAGCAGACCGCCTCCAATGGCCAGGAGCATCAGCAATTTACCGGGCTTAATGTACTTCAGCAGGAAAGTACAGATAAATCTGCTGGTTACAAATATCGCCATGGCAACAATGTTATGTTGCTGGGCAAGGACCTCGGCCTCAAGTTCTCCCATACCCTCTTCCATAAATATCCTGGTCCCGTAATGGATGATGAATGTCCAGCACATGATCTGTGCACCCACATAGAAAAACTGGGCAATTACACCCTCTCTGTACCTTGGAAGGCTGAATATTCGTTTGAGCGTGGGTATAAAGTTGATGGAATGATTCTGATCATCGTTTCTTGGCATCCTGACCATGGCGATGATGACCAGCATCACCAGGATGACTATGCCAATAACAATATAAGGGTTGGCCAATACGCCCAGGTCATGGTTTTTAACAGCTTCAAATTCAGCCGGTGACAAATCCATGCGAGCTGCAGTATCGAGGGGGTCGAGCCGGGCCTGTATGAAATTCTTGGCAATGAACATTCCTGCAAGGGATCCCATTGGATTGAAGGATTGGGCAAAATTCAACCGCCGGGTGGAAGTTTCTTCGGCTCCCATGGAAAGGATGTATGGATTGGCACTGGTTTCGAGAAAGGAAAGTCCGCAGGTAAGTATGAAATAGGCAAAAAGGAAGGGCCCGTAAACACCAATGGCACTGGCCGGTATGAACAATAATGCACCCGTGGCATATAATCCTAGTCCCACGAGTATCCCCGCCTTATAGGTAAACCTGCGGATAAACATAGCCGCAGGAAACGCCATGGCAAAATAGCCACCGTAGAAAGCTACCTGAACGAATGAACCCTGTACGGGATTCATTAAAAAAATCTTCGAAAATGCCTTAACCATAGGATTGGTAATATCATTGGCAAAACCCCACAAGGCAAAACACGAGGTGATCAGGATAAAAGGTATTACATACTTAGGCTCAAGAAACTTAACTTTGTGTTCAGTCATGGTCTTGGTGAAATTTAATTATTGATCAATTCATAACATTCAATACAATTCATCCGGGAAATTTTTTCCATATCAACCGGATCCAGGCCTTTGAAATACCGGGCAGGAATATCCATGACCAGGTTATACTCTCCTGCCAGCCGGCACACAGGCCAGTCAGACCCCAGCATGATACGGTCTGTACCGAATGCCTCCACGACTACATCAAGAAAAGGAATAAAGTCTTCATATTTCCAATGCTTATGATCGGCTTCAGTAACCATCCCGGATATCTTACACCATACATTCGTCCGGGCCGCAAGGACGGCTATCTCTTCCTGCCAGGGATCCAGGACACCTGCCTTAATGAAAGGCTTTGAAATATGATCCAGTACAAATTTCTGTTCCGGGAACAGGCTAACAAGTTCAACAGCCTTTTGAAGGTGTTTGGGAAAGAGCAGGAGATCATAGGTAAGGTTGTATAGTCCTAGCTTTTCTATTCCCTTAATAAATGCCGGCCGGAGCATAAAATCATCATCCGGTTCATCATGGATCACATGGCGTACACCAACCAGCCCGGGGTCCCTGCTGAATTCATCAAGCTGGGCACTGAGCTTTTCAGAGCAAAGGTCAACCCAGCCGACGATGCCCTTTATGAATGGATGCTGGTGAGCCATTTCCAGCAGCCAGCGGGTTTCTTCCAGGTTCTGCCTGGCCTGTACTGCCACTGTCCCGACGACGTTTGAACCATTCAGTTGTTTCTCCAGATCAGCTGGCAGGTAGTCCTGTTTGAGGATGGACATGGAGTTATCCATCCAGGCATATTCAGCTTCGTTGAATTTCCATAGGTGATGATGGGCATCAATGATCATCCTGGCCATCCAGCTTATAGATCCGTTCTATCATCCGCCATTTTTCATCTGCACTGGCTTCTGCCGGGGTTTTCTGGAATTTTGAGACATAGGCTTCCCATTCAGATTGCCGAGGCTTGGCAGCCAGTTCAGACATGGCTTCGTCATGATCAAAATCCGGTATGGTATCCATAATCATAAACAGCCGGGTCCCGGTGATGTATATCTCCATGTCAAGGATACCAATATCGATCATTCCCTGGGTGATTTCCGGCCATACCTTCCCTTTCCCATGTACTTTCTTATAATCTTCAATCAGTTGTGGATCATCTTCCAGGTTAAGGGTCTTGCAAAATCGCTTAAATTCTGTGTAACGGTTTTTGGATGGATATTCCATAGATTGGTTGGTTGATATAAAGGTGCTGGTTAAAAACTAGGTTTTTGCTTCTGCCTTGTCTTCAGGAGCCTCCTTTTCAACTGGTTTTTTGGCTGATTTTTCCTCATCGAACTTCAGAAGATCATATTTCAAAAGCAGGTTATACCAGGTAAGAACCTTTTTAATATCGGATACATAAACCCTCTCCCTGTCATATTCGGGAAGAATTGCGGAAAAATAATCCTTGAGATCCCCGGGGTTGGATTTGGGAGAGATGGTTTCTCCTCCATTTTCATATTTGTGCAGACTGACCAGGACCTCCTCCAATGGGATTTCCTTGTCTTCCGTATAAATGGCTATATCTTCCAGGGCGCTTACCTTCATGGTGGTAAAAGCGTTCATCCGCTTCCCTGTTTCCAGGGCTTCCACTATGATACCGTTCCTCGCCTGTGAAATGAATTTAAACAGGCCACCATGACCGGAAATGGACATCAGGTCCTTTAAATAGCTCTGCTTCTCTTCCTGTTCCTGACCGGATTCAGGATTTTCAGTTTTTTTGTCTGCTGTTTTTTTGTCTGCCATAGAAAGTAAATTAATTCATCCCTCGGTCCTTTTTGACTGTGTCATAAGCATTTTTCACCTTCCTGAATTTCTCCCCGGCAGCTTTCCTGATATCCTCACCCAGATAAGCTACTTTGTCAGGATGATATTTATTGGCCATTTTACGGTAGGCCTTCTTGACCTCATCATCGTTCACCGAAGCTTCAATCTCCAGGACCCTGTATGCTGCATCTGTGTCCTCATAGAACATGGCTTTGATAGATCCCATGTCTTTGGCAGAGATCCCAAGGTACCCGGCAATCTTTTCTATGATCTCGACTTCCCTGGGATGCACCTTCCCATCTGACTTTGATACACCAAACAGGAAATGCAGTAATTGGAGCCGGGATGAATGGTCCAGGCGATTCTTGATCTGGTAGCATACATCCCGCAGAGGGATCTCCTGCCTCAGCAGGTCTCGCAGATAGAGCATGGCCTCCTGGGATGCCGCCGGACCGAAACTCTGGGAAAAATATTGCCTGACATATTCCAGTTCGGATTTCATGATCCTTCCGTCAGCCTTCATAACTGCCGCCGTTAGTGTCAGCAGGCTCATGGTAAAATCCCCGTGGGTAGTCCCGGTAAAAACACGCTGCTGTCCATCCGAACGGTCAAACATCGATCCGACTATAAATCCCAGCACTCCGCCCAGGGGACCCAGTAAGGCCCAGCCTAAACCACCACCGATCCATTTACTATATTTTCCCATAGCTGATATCCTGAAGTATCAAAGATAAATATTTCCTGCTATTCATGATTTCTTCAAAGCAAGTTCCCTGATAATTTTATCCACCTTGAGCACTTGGGGGATAACAAAATCATTTACATCATTACGAATGATAAAATCTGTATACTCCCTGCCCTTCCCTGGATCCATCTGGCTGGCCATCCGGGTCAGGACATCTGCCCTTTCTAACCCGTCCCTCCTGATAATTCGTTTTATCCTTGTTTCAACAGCTGCATCAATAAGGATATTGTAATCCAGCTCCTTCCAGGCTCCCGTTTCAAACAGCAGGGCTGCCTCTTCGATAACATATGGATTCCCGCCCCGGGTATGCACCCAACTTGCAAAATCAGCCCTTACGGCCGGATGTACCAGGGAATTAACAAATGTGCGGGCATCCGGATCTGAAAATATCCTGTCAGCCAGATATTTGCGATTCAGTTGCTCATCCTGAAAAACCTCTCCTCCAAAGTACATCACTAACCCTGTCCGGATGCTTTCATTCTCGCCCATAAGCCGCCTTGCCTCAATATCTGCCTGATAAACAGGTATACCCAGATTGCGGAAAACATCACAAACAATTGATTTACCGCTCCCGATCCCGCCTGTGACTCCCACCTTAAACATCAGCGCTCAACGATATATTCTACACTCTTGGGAGTGAAATTAACAGACTGGATATATACCGGCATTTTGATGATCTGGACCTGCAGTTTATTTCCCAGCATATTACCCACTTCTGCATAGTCAATCACGGCCCGGAACAGATGTTCATTCAGGGTCTCATAGGCACTCAGGCCAATCTGGCAACTAATCGTTACTGCCGGTGGAAATGGCCGGAGGAGGAGGGATTCCGGCATATTTATCACCTCAATCCGGACCTTCAGGCTTGCTTCGGTGAATTTCTCAATGGGGACCTGTATCCATACCTCAAATGGATCGAATTCAACTTTATGCAAAGCCTGCATCTCCAGTTCCATATCGAAACTCCTGTTGGCATCGGACATTATGACCGCCTCTGTGGCCACCACCTTGATGGTGTCAATAATCATTTCCGGTCCGGATATGGTGACACTATCAGGCTCCACCAGGTAGGGGCCAACCTGCATATACTGTTTTTCAAAGCTGATATCAAGGTCTGGTTCAACAGGGACCTTTTTACTCGCTTTATCAGCGAATTGAAAGAAGAGGGTATCAGGACTGATATTCAGGATTTCCATATCCGATGATAATTGTTGTATAATATCGTCTTTGGCACGAATGGATGGTATATATACAGTTGAAGGATCTCTTAGCAAAGTGAATAATGCAAAAGAATTTACATCAAACACGATGGGGTAAATTCGGGACTTAAGTTTGTATCTGAGCAGGGTATAACCACCGGCGTTCACTTCCAGTTCCAGCCTGTCAGGAATATCATTGACGAGCACCTTCTTTTCCGGGAACCTGGTATACCGGACAGGATATGAGATGGTGGTCACATGCTCCTTATTCATGGCAGTCAGGAACCAGAAAAGGACAGAGAGCAGGAGGAAGAAGAAAAAGGTCAGGACCCTCCTGTTCAAGGTTATCTTTTTCCTGCGTGGTCTCCTGGTTATGCCCAGGAGATCTGCCAAAACTCTATTGCCCGGGGGTTGATCCTGCATCATCAGTATTTGGACAGGTTAATACTCTTCCCCGTCCAGGGAATAATCCTACTTCTGGGAAGCCAGATCTGTACTGTCCTTCAGAATTGCGTTCTTATCTATCTTGATCCTGACATTATCCGCTATTTCTACGGTCACTGTCTGATCTTTGATATCCAGCAACTTGCCGTAAATACCACCTGTCGTGACAACTTTGTCACCTTTGCTCAGGTTCTCCCTGTAACTTTTAAGGTCCTTTTGCTTTTTCATCTGTGGCCTGATCATAAAGAAATAAAATACAACAATGATCAGCAAAAGAAAAACAAAAGATGGGACCGGACTTTTATCCGGGGATTGGGGCATAAGGAAAATCAACATAAAATTATTCATCACTATTTCGATTTATGTAAATATTTAAGATTCTTTTCTAATGATATCTGCTTTGATGGTAAGGTACACAATCTGGACCTTCCCATTTGTTCTTAGTGTAACTGTCTTGCTCTGCTGGCCCATCCTGCCGGATGAATCGAATACGACTTCGACAGATCCTTTTTCACCAGGGGCAATAGGTTCCCTGCTGTATTTCGGAACGGTACATCCACAACTTGCACTGGCATCCATAATGACCAGTGAGGCATCTCCATCATTGGTGAATATGAAATTATAGCCCACCTTCTCACCCTGCAGTATCCTTCCTAGGTTATGTTCGGTTTTCTCAAACCTGATATCCGGCTTCAATCCGGTTTTATCTGCAACCGTCCCGGAAACCTCAGTGGATTTTTGATTCGTGCAGGCAGCCCCTAATAGGAGTAAAGTCAACAGCCCTGTAATGTGTAACAACCTCATAAACGATTCAGAAAGTGCAAAGTAACAATAATTTTAATTCAACAGCAATAGCTTATGTTCAGACTTCACCGATCAGACCACGTCCGCTCTTTTTGATCCTCCCTTCCTTTTTCAATCCGGTAATAATGTTATCGAGGATACCATTGATGAACTGGCTGCTCTTATGTGTGCTGTAAAGCTTGGCTATTTCCAGGAATTCATTGATGGTAACCTTGGTGGGAATGGAGGAAAATTCGATGACCTCAGATATGGCCAGCTGCAGGATCAGGCTGTCGGTAAATGCGATCCTGTCCAATTCCCAGTTGTTGGCAGATACCCTGACCATCTCCAGGTATGGTCCCTCATTCTTAATGGTTTTTCGCAGCAGGGTCCTGGCATAGTCCTCGTCATCCTCTTCCTTGAACATAGGCATAAGGGGTCCCCCGCCGGAATGATCTGCAGCGAATTTCTTCAGTGTCTTAACGATCATTTTAATGACGAAATCCACGTCACCAATCCAGAATATACTCTGTTCTTCAAGGTTTACATAAAGATCCTCATAATTCATCACAACATCGCTGTAGAATCTCTCCACCAGTTTTTTATCAGACTGATATGCTCTCTCCGTTTCCTCCATGTATGTATGATAGAGGTCAGATTCGGTAAATAAAAGGAAAAGGTTTTTGATGATCTCCGGATACTGCACCCAACTCACGGAACGCTTTTCCCGGTACTTTCGAAGATCCCTGTTGTTTCTCAACTGGTCGGCAAGCTGGTTATCGATAAAACGTGTGTTTGGATGCAGATCTGCCTCTGTCGGCACCTTTTTCTGTTTTGCCAGTTCAATCTTTGATTCGGCATAATCGATCACATCCAGGATCAGCAAAAGAAGCAGGTGATACAGCTCATAGGATTTTTGTATGCTATGCATGAGTTCCTTTTCGGTACTTGCATAGTTTTTACCCTCCACTTTATGGTAGGCATATAATGTTTGGAAAACCTTGATCCTTAACAACCTTCTGCTAAACATCCCTAATAAAGAACCAGTTAAAATGAAACGGAGGCAAAATAAGCGAATAATCTCCTTATACACAATCAATCAATTGATTATTTGCATATTTCTAAAATTATTTTCTATTTTTGACAAGCTAACCATACTCGTAACTAAATTTAACACTGATGGCAGACGGAACCGAAAAAAATGATGAAGTTGTCAAGACTGAAAGGGAAGAGATTTTTTCGAAGTCGGTAAGAGCTGGAAAAAGGACATATTTCTTTGATGTCAAAACAACAAGAAGGAATGATTATTACCTGACGCTTACAGAGAGCAAGAAAAGGTTCAACAGGGACGGCAGGTTTTATTTTGAGAAGCACAAGATCTTTCTTTACAAGGAGGATTTTGAAAAATTCACAGTCGGTCTGACCGAGGCAATCGAGTACATCAAGGAGAATGCCCCGGAAATCCTAGAAAGAGAGGAAATCGAAAGTAATGCCATGAAAACAGCCGGGCCTGTGGCAGAAGAGGCCATTGAGCAGGAAACCGTAAATGAGGAAGTAGAAAGTGAAACTACTGAATCGGCTGAAACAACCGAATCTTCTGTTGAAGAGGAAATTGAAGAACCCATTACGGAAAATTTTTCGAACATAGAATTCGAAGATCTGGAGGACACACAGAAGAGCTGACAGATCCTGTCAGCTTTTCTTCTTACCCATATTTATCGTCGTCAGGTAGATTGCTGTTGCTGTTTTTTTAAGAAATCCTTGATCTCTCCAAGGTTCAATTCTTTTACGTTGGTGATGATAAAATTAGACTTCATGAAATCCCCGTACTGATTACACTCAATTATAGCGGACCGGAATACGTCTTTGAGGGCAACTTTCAGGGGCACAACCACAACCAGTGTTGCAAATTCCCCCAGGAAATCAATCTTCTCTATCTCGGCATCACATTTTGTAAGGATATCTTCAAACTCGTTGTTTATGATTTTCTTCTGTAAATCACTGAAACCTGTCTTATCCTTGCTTATCAGCACAACAAAATACCTGAGTTTTGCCCCCTTGCCTCCCAGTCCGGTTGAAATAAATACCTGGTTCTCCTCCAGCAGCTTGCTTTCAAGCAGCATCCTGCTTTCCTGAAGGGCCAGTATAGCCCAGTCCCGCAGCTCCTGATGTCCCTCCTTCACGTATTTTTCAATGGTCCTGTATGCCAAAACCTCCTCCAGTGAGGCAAGCATGGCAAACATTGATTTGCGGTCCCCCGCATCCTGATTGAAATCAAAGATTTGTTCTCTCCGCTCCATTACCATCTCCTCATCCAGATCTTTCTTTATGGTCCTGGAAAACTCAAAATATTCCATCTGCAGATCAATATCGATCTTTTCCTCAAGGATGCTGAATGTACCTGGAACCTCTCCGAAGATCTCCTGGATCTTATCATATATATTTTCGCCTTTCATGGAATAACATAAATTTATGAAAAGTTAAGCCTCAAGTCAATCTCTGGTCATCAAAACATAAAATCATTTGAAATATTGCGGGTGATTTAGGATTATATGAAGGGAGTTTAGTATTTTTAAAAAAACTACCATGGAAGTTATCAATAATATCAAAGAGAAAGCAGAGCATCTGATCCAACAGGGTTACGAGACAGATGCCGGGACTTACATCCGTCGTGGCTGGGAAATATTCCAGGAAAACATCGGGATGTTTATCGGGTATACCCTGATTACCATAGCGATCTCTGTTGCTGCGGCCTTCATTCCTTTTGGATCACTCCTTGTTTCCGGTCCCCTTACAGCAGGTTTTTACATCGTTGCCAACAAAATCAGCAAGGGAGAGCCTTATGAATTCGGAACCTTTTTCAAGGGTTTTGACTTTTTTGTCCCCCTCCTGCTGTGGACATTGATCGGGGGTATCTTTATTGCACTGGGACTGGTGGCTCTGATTGTTCCAGGGATCTACCTGGCTGTCGCCTATACTTTTGTGCCCCTTTTCATTGTTTTTGGTAAAATAGAGTTTTGGGACGGCATGGAATTCAGCCGGAAACTGGTCACCAAAAAATGGTGGAATATATTCGGGTTTGTCTTGCTTTTGATGCTGATAAATATGGCAGGAGCCCTGGCATTTTTAGTGGGACTCCTCTTTACGATCCCACTTACCTATTGTGCCATATATGTTGCCTTTGAAGATATTGTAGGAACAGAATAAAATTTAAACACATGCAAAAGGTATTCTATTTACTTGCTATCATCCTGCTGAGTGGGTCCTGCTCATCGGGAACCAAAAAGTCGGAAACCACATCTGAGGTTCAGACCATTTCAGCAGAGCATCTCACCCAGGTAAAATTCGGTGTCAAGGGCATGACCTGCGAGGGATGTGAGAATGCGATCATGACCAGTATCAAGAAGCTGGATGGAATACAGGAAGTCAGCGCTTCCCATACAGCCGGAGAATCAGTGGTGAAGTTTGACTCAACACTTGTCAGACCGGAATTGATCTCAGAAGCCATCTCAGGTGCCGGATACGAAGTTACAGGTTTCGAATAAAGAAAAATGGGAGATATTTTACTTACAGCAGGTGGTGGTGCCCTATTGATCTTGGGCATAATAGGCTGTGTCCTGCCCATTATTCCGGGTCCCCCGCTCAGCTTTGTTGGCCTTCTCCTGCTTCACTTCTCCAGCTATGCTGAGTTCAGTTTCGAATTCCTCCTGGTAATGGGGGCCATCGCAATAATCGTTACCATCATGGATTATATCGTACCTGTCTGGGGCACAAAAAAATTTGGAGGAAGCAAGGCCGGTATGTGGGGGGCAGCCATTGGCCTCGTATTGGGATTGATCTTTTTCCCCCCGCTTGGGATAATTATCGGTCCCTTTGCAGGTGCTGTAATAGGCGAAGCCATAACAGGGAAGGATGCTGCCAATTCTTTCAAAGCGGGACTCGGATCATTATTGGGACTAATGATAGGAATCGGACTCAAATTAGCTGCTTCAATAGCAATGACGTACTATTTCATAAAAGAACTTGTCGTCTAAAGATCCCTTGTCAGCTTCTATCTTCATAACCCTTTCTGGAATGAGCCTTGGCCACAACCAGGTTCCTCTCATTTATTTCTCTCCGGTTGCATTCCTTGACCACTGCTTCTTCCTGGTCGTCATTCTCCATTTCTACAAACCCAAAGCCTTTTGATCGTCCGGTATACTTGTCCGCGATGATCTTGATACATACCACTGTTCCGTACTCCTGGAAAAGTTCTTTTAGATCTTCTTCTTTTACCGCATATGGAATATTACCAACATAAAGTGTCATTATTGGAAATGTTGGTTTGTAATTGTTATACAAGTTAACAATTATCTAAATACAAAGTCAATAGCAAAGGGGATAAATTACAAGTTTTCAGGATATTGTCACCCGAGTGTTGCTACCATTACAGCTTTGATGGTATGTACACGGTTCTCCGCTTCATCAAATACAATGGACGCTTCTGATTCAAATACCTCATCAGACACTTCCATGGCTGGTATGCCAAATTTTTGATTTATTTCTTGTCCAACAGTGGTTTCCAGGTTATGAAAGGCCGGGAGGCAATGCAGGAATTTTACATTTACATTGCCGGTCAGCTCCAGCAGCTTCTGATTGACCTGGTATGGTTTGAGGAGCTTAATCCGTTCCTCCCAGGCCTCCGCAGCTTCTCCCATAGAAACCCAGACATCCGTGTAAAGAAAATCAGCATTCCTGACCGCTTCCTCCAGGTTATCAGTGATGTTGATCATGGCGCCAGTAGAGGCGGCAATTTCCCGGGACTTTTTCACCAATTCCCCATCAGGCTGACAGGAGGCCGGAGCGGCTGCCCTGAAGTCCATGCCCAGCTTTGCGGCACCAATCAAAAGAGAATTGCCCATATTGTTACGGGCATCACCCAGGTAACAAAGACTCATTTCATTCAATGGCTTTGCCAGGTGCTCCTGCATGGTCAGAAAATCAGCGAGTACCTGTGTGGGATGGAACTCATCTGTGAGACCATTCCATACAGGGACGCCGGAATATTCAGCCAGTGTCTCAACCCTTTCCTGACCGAATCCACGGTATTCTATGCCGTCATACATCCTGCCCAGAACGCGGGCCGTATCCTTCATTGATTCCTTGCTGCCTATCTGTGAGCCTGTGGGGCCCAGGTATGTAACATGCGCACCCTGATCATAGGCAGCTACTTCAAATGCACACCTGGTCCGGGTAGAAGATTTTTCAAAAATCAAGGCAATATTCTTGCCTTTGAGCCGCTGTTGCTCGTTATTGGCATATTTGGCCTTTTTCAGGTCAGAAGAAAGATCCAGCAGAAAATGGATCTCTCCGGGTGTAAAGTCAAGCAATTTCAGGAAGCTCCTGTTTCTGAGATTAGAGGACATAAATCGAGTGTTTTAATGATTAGAAAGAGGGATTAAAGATATTGTTTTCCATGGAAATTCAATCTTCGTATTCCATGGTAATTTTGGTACCGTATTTTTTGTCTTCCAGTTTGGTGGCTTCAGTGATGACACTCTTCTTCCCGCCCTGTTCGATGAACTGGAGACAGGCCCTGATCTTGGGCGCCATGCTTCCCCTGGCAAACTGTCCATCCCTGAGATGTTGTACCGTATCTTTATGATCGAGGAATTCCACCCAATGTTCATTTTCCTTACGGTAATTCAGATAAACATATGGTACATCTGTCAGGATATAGAATTCATCGGCTCCGATACGGCTTGCCATCAGGCTGGAAGCCAGATCCTTGTCAATCACTACTTCAGCCGGCCTGACTTCATTCTTTTCATCGATATAAACAGGGATCCCGCCACCCCCGGCAGCAATCACGATAGTCCCCTGCCTGGCCAGTGTTTCAATCACTTTTTCATTGCTTATCCTGACCGGTTTGGGAGATGGCACCACTCGTCTCCAGCCACCCTGCTGTTTCTCCGTCTCCTCAAATCTCCAGTCCTTCTCCGATGCCAGCTTGTCAGCTTTTTTCCGGGTATAGATCTGCCCAATCCGCTTCTGCGGGTCCCTGAATGCAGGATCATCCTTATCTACCTCGACCAGAGTAACCAGGGTAACCACTTCCTTGTCAATGCCATGCTTATTGAGTACATTTCTCAGCATCCTTTCTACCATATAGCCTATCCCTCCCTGTGAATCGGCTACGCAAATATCCACCGGCATCTGTGGGATTCCGTATACCTGTTCACCAGCATCATTTCTCATCAGGATATTCCCTACCTGGGGACCGTTCCCATGGCTGATCACCAGATCGTATCCTTCCTTCAGCAGGAATACCAGGTTTTCCAGGGTTTCGCTTGTATTTTGTTCCTGTTCGTCTATGGTTCCCTCCTGGTTCTCCCTAAGCAGTGCATTCCCTCCGAGGGCAATTACAGCCAGTTTTTTCATACTTTGACCTTTTTCGTATGCATAGACACAAATCTATGAAATTAGGTTTGGAACTAAAAGTGCGGAACTTTCAACAAGATATCTTTGGTTGAGAACTTAGCGCCCGAAACTTAGAAATAATTAGTATTTTTAGACGTTCTTGTTCTCAAGGCCTTGATACTGTGTCAAAATCTATCCTTAAATATTTGCCCCTTACCCTGCTTGTAATACTACTTGTTGATTGTAACAGGGGGAAAAGGCCAGGATTGACAGAGGGTAGAATTGATTTCAAGATCACCTATGAACAGCAGGAAATTGGGGGCTATTCGGCCAGCCTGCTTCCGTCAAAAATGACCATGGAATTCAGGGATAACATGGTGAAAAATACGATACAGGGTGGTATGGGATTTTTCAATCTGGTAAATGTATCCGATCTGAATAATTACCAGTTTATTACGTACCTGAAATTTATTGACAAGAAATATATTTTCAAAGGGGATAAAAATGAGCCCCCGTGTTGTTTTGGCCTGATGGATGGAATGGACATTGAGTTTACCAGACAGACAAAGGAGATCATTGGTTTTGACTGCAGAAAAGCCATAGCCAGTTTTCCTGATGGTGATATTGAATCATTTGATATTTGGTATACGGAAGAGCTACAGCTTAATAAGCCCAATGGCAACAGTCCTTTTCAGAAAATTCCGGGGGTACTCCTTGAATTCAATACGATTATGGGGAATGCCAATATGCATATGGTGGCAAAGAGTTGCGATGTTACCAGGATCCCGGCAAGGATTTTTGAACTCCCAAAAAATTACACGAAGGTTTCAAAACTTGAGATAGAAACCATATTGAATGCACTGTTCGATTGACTACCCTTTTTCCTGAAACAAAATGGCAAAGAAAAAGAGAAACAGAAAGAGAAAGAAATATTTCAGTTTCCTGAGTGATGAAAGATTTAAACTGACCTTAGGAATATTCCTTGTCCTTTTCTCACTGTACCTCTACCTGGCCTTCACTTCTTATTTTTTTACCTGGAAGACCGATCAGAGCTTTGAGTGGTCACGTGTTTTTTCCGGTCCCGAGGTGATGGTAGATAACTGGGCTGGAAAATTTGGCGCTTTCCTTGCCAATAAATTCATTAATCACTGGTTCGGTATCACTTCTGCGGTCCTTCCTTTCATTTTGCTGATTGCTGGCTTGCGTCTCATCAATATCCGCACCATGCCCCTGGGGAAAACAACCCGTATATTACTGGTGGGTACCATCCTGCTGTCCATTATCCTGTCTTTCATGTTCGGTGATGCAGGTGGCTTCCTGGGGAGCGGACCGGGAGGTGGCCATGGTTACTTCCTGAGTGAGTGGTTCTCATCCATACTCGGGAAAGTGGGCACGATATTCCTGCTGTCCATCCTGGTACTGGCATTTGCACTGTTCTCATTCGACAGTACCCTGGAAAAAATACTTAGCCTGATTAAAAAGGGTGAGACCTCTGCGGGGGAAGATACCTGGATAACCGACCAGGATGAAATAACACCAAATGAAGGTGAAGATGAGGGAGAAATGGACGATGAAGCTGATGTCAGCAAGACAGATGAAAGCCTCCAGTTTAAAACCCGCGGGACCGAGTTTGGCGATTCCGGGATTGGCGAAGATGAAACCGGAACTGATGAAACCGGAACTGATGAGACAGGTAAAATCCAGGATGACAATGAGATAGAGATGACGGTTGAAAAGAAGCAGAACGGGGAGATGGTCGATTCCAATACAGCCCTGGAGCTGGAGGACTTTGATCCGACACTTGATCTTTCAAATTACCGGCTTCCTTCAATAGAACTGCTGGAAGAGTATAAATCGGGAGATACTACGGTCAGCGAGGAAGAACTGATCAGCAATAAAAACCGTATCGTCGAGACACTGGGCAATTACAAGATCCAGATAGACAAGATCAAGGCAACTATTGGTCCCACAGTAACCCTTTATGAAATCGTTCCTGCCCCGGGTGTCCGGATATCCAAGATCAAAAACCTGGAAGATGATATCGCCCTCAGCCTTTCAGCCCTGGGTATCAGGATCATCGCTCCCATACCTGGAAGGGGGACCATTGGGATAGAGGTCCCCAACCGAAGACCGGAGATCGTCTCCATGCGGTCCATAATTGCCTCAAAAAAGTTCCAGGAATCGAAATTCGAACTGGCTATCGGACTTGGGAAGACCATTTCCAATGAAACCTATGTAGTTGAACTGACGAAAATGCCCCACCTGCTGATAGCCGGGGCAACGGGACAGGGGAAGTCCGTAGGATTGAACGCCATCATTGCTTCCTTGCTCTATAAGAAACACCCGGCCCAGCTGAAATTTGTCATGATCGATCCTAAAAAGGTTGAATTGACCCTGTACAATCATATCGAAAAGCATTACCTGGCCAAGCTGCCTGATTCAGAAGAGCCCATTATCAATGACACACAGGAGGTAATCAGGACCCTGAATTCCCTGACCATTGAAATGGACAACAGGTACAACCTGCTGAAAAGTGCCAAGGTGAGGATCATCAAGGAATACAACGAGAAATTCATTGCCAGGAAACTGAATCCCAGGGAAGGCCACCGGTATTTACCCTACATCGTGGTCATCGTGGACGAGTTTGCTGACCTGATCATGACTGCCGGCCGTGAAATTGAAATGCCGCTGGCTCGTCTTGCCCAGCTGGCAAGAGCTGTAGGGCTACACCTTATCATTGCCACCCAGCGTCCCAGTACAAATATCATCACCGGCTCTATCAAGGCCAATTTCCCTGTCAGGCTTGCCTTTAAAGTCACTTCCATGATGGACTCAAGGACCATCCTCGACAGTCCGGGTGCTAACCAGCTGGTGGGCCGTGGAGATATGTTGATCACTGTCGGAAGTGATATGGTCCGACTACAATGCGCATTTATCGACACCCCCGAAATTGAAAGGATCACTGAGCATATCAGCGCACAGCAATCTTACCCTGAAGCCCACCTCCTACCCGAGTATATCGATGAAAGTAAGGCTGATCTGAATGGATTCAATTCGGATGATAAAGATGATCTTTTTGAAAAAGCCGCAAGGCTGGTTGTTGAATTTCAACAGGGATCCACCTCACTGATCCAGCGGAAGTTCTCCATTGGATACAACAGGGCAGGTAGAATCATTGACCAGCTTGAATCTGTAGGCATTGTAGGTCCCTATGAAGGCAGCAAGGCACGCCAGGTACTGATCAAAGACCTTCTAAGTTTGGAACGGTTTTTGGATAATGATCCAGAGGACCCTTTAAGCATATGAAAAAAATTATCTTCATAGCACTCAGCCTCGCCGCAGGGCAGCTGTTGCCGGCCCAGCAGGACCTGTCCCAGGCAGGCCTGGATCCAGCTGCCAGGAAGATCCTTGACAGGCTGGCAAGCCAGTCTCAGGAAGATTACCCTGTAAGAGTCAGCTTTGATTATACCT
>JAZGGT010000662.1:0-17911 GCA_036480555.1 Bacteroidales bacterium
GCATGCATGCATTTTTCCATTATTGACTGACCGGTAATCTACTGTATTTTCTTCCTGTATCGGCAGTGCATCCATATCTGCGCGCAGGCCAACAATTTTTCCATTACCCTGGCCTTCTATGTCAGCCAGGATGCCGGTTCCTGCAATGCCTTGCCGGTAGGCTATATTTTCCTTCCCGAGCACTTCGCAGATATATTCGGCTGTTTTATACTCATGGAATGATAATTCGGGGTGCTGGTGAATAAATCGCCTGATTTCCAGGATTTCCGGAAATATTTCATCAGCCAGGTTTTGAATGGTTTCTTTTAGGTTCATAGTGTTTTGTCATGGGTCATGGCCAGAAGATCATACGGGCTCCGGCAACGAGCATCAGGACCCCGAAGATCTTCTTCAGGGTAGCAGCCGGTAATTGGACTGCCATCAGGGAGCCCAGATAACTCCCGACGAAAAATACGGCCAGCAGCAACATGGAATATTTAATATTGATATGTCCCGCCTTATAATAATTGATGAATGCCAGGAGACCGATAGGGGCGAGCATCATGCCCAGGCTAACGCCCTGCGCCTGGTGCTGTGTAAGCCCAAGAAAGAAGATCAGTCCAGGTACAATGATAATCCCCCCGCCAACTCCCAGGCTACCACTTATAAATCCGGCAAGTACACCTATGGCGATGAGGATCACGATTTCATTTATGCTCATGGGTCCGGGATTAACGTGGTTAAAAGTCCAGGTTCATTGAGAAATAGAAAATACGTGGCAGGATGATATTATTTTCTATCCCCCATGCCCAGTCTAATCTGATCCAGTAACCCAGCAACTGGGAGCGGACACCAAAACCATATCCTGCCACAATGGGTTGCCGGTTCGAATCAATGGTAATGGTCAGGGGACCGCTTTCTATGACCTCGTTGTCATATGCATTTTCGCCGGACCATGGATGCAGGCCATTCCAGGCGGTCCCGATGTCTCCGAAACCTACGATCATAAAGTTATTCAGGAAATTATTGCTGATGGGATGGTTGGCAAAATACCTGACCACCGGCCAGCGTAGTTCGGTATTGAAAACGGCAAATTTGTCTCCGTTGCGGATGTTCTGGGTGAATCCCCGCATATTCGTCGCCAGGGTCTGGTAAGAATAATTTATGCTGTGATTTATCGGAATGCTCTGGTCAAACTGCTGTACCTTTGAGGAGAAGTTAATCCAGTTATCCACGCTTCCCATGTAATAAATGATCCGGCTTCTGCCGAATGAGGAAGCGGTGGCGAAACGGTTTGCCCAGATCAGGGTCCGGTGTATCTTCACATAATGCCTGGCATCCAGTCCCACTGAATAAAGATCCCACATTTTGCCGTTAAACTGCTGATAGCCTTCGACAAAAAGCCTCAACCGTGTTCCGTGGTGCAGGTTCTGTCCCATATACCTGGTATTGTCAAAAATATAGGCCAGGTTAAGTCCTCCCCAGTAATTTTGAATATTGGGTTCATTCAGGTATTTCAGCTCTGTGGAAAGGAATACGTAATTGTCATGCCGCCCGTTGATGGTCCCCTCGAAGGCAGAAACCTGGTTAAAGGGCCAGCGCAGTTTGAACATAAGGTTATGTGAAAAGGACTTGAAAAGGGCATCCCCCAACCTGTTTTTGAATACCTGCCGGTGAAATATCAACTGTTTGTTAAGCCTTCGTTTGAGATTCTCGAAACTGAACAGGTATTCATTGCTGTCAAAATCGGCAGCAAGCCTGACCCCGGCGGTTATTTTATAGTCTTCAAAAAGATCATTTGTACCCAGCTTGAACATCAGGTTGAACCCGGGATTATAATAGACAGCACCCCCTGTAAAGGTTTGGTAGGAAGCGTTCAAAAAGCTGAAATCTATCTGGCTGGCTATATAATTTGTATAGAATGCGGTTTCATAGATTCTTGGTGGGGGCCGTACAAATGCGTTTGTATCCAGGACCAGGTTCAGGTTATCTTCGGCAAACTTTTCATTATAATAATTAAGCTTTTCCAGCTCGAAGACGTAATTGTTGATATCAATCATCTGCCGGTCGAGGTCAATGGTATCGGCAGACTGGGTTATGATCTGGTTGTCCTCGATTTCCTGGAGGGCAATCACTTCCTTTTTTACCCTCTTCAGGCTGTCAATCTTCCTCAGCTTAGCTGTATGCGACTCCCGGAAAGCCGTATTGGAAAATTCTCCCCTGAAGGCATCCGGCATAGGGTCCAGTTCATCCTTGTACATATAATACCGGTTATCATGGAATATGATCTCTGCGTATTCCCCTGTTTCGGGATTAACATCATGCTCCAGGATGTTCCGGCTGTAATTGGAAACGGGATGGGACTGCGAATAATACCGGTAATGCGTGGTTGTGTCAATGAAGCTTATCGCGCTGTCATAATCCGCTACATACCTGTTAATCAGTCCATTAGCATCACTCAGGTATGTGAATTTATTATTGCCAATAGCGAAAGGCTGTACATCATTTATGAAATGGTGCTCCGAGACCTTTCTGATCTTTTTCTGCCGGGAAGCATAATCTACCACATATAGATTCTGGGGAAGATACCGGCTGTTGAGCGGTTCACCGTCAACTTGATATTCAGTTGTATCCTGGGGACGGTTTGAGCTGAAAATAATCTCTTTGGAATTGTTTATGAACCTGGGATTGAAATCATCATAAATATCGTTTGTCAACCGTTCATTGGTCCCGGCTGCAATGGTGTGGACATAAATATCTGTTTGTCCGCGGTTAATCCCTGAAAGCACAATTTTAAACCCGTCATCCGAATAATCAAAGTCAAGAACTTTCTCGAAGAATACCAGGTTCCTGTCTGACAGATTTTTGTCATCTAACATATAATAATAAAGGCGTAATCCCCCTTTTTCCTCGGTGATAAAAGAAAGGATCCTGCTCGTTGGATGCCAGGCCATTATGGGATAAGTATAATCCGGGATCTGGTCAAGCCGGTGTTCCCGTTTCAGCAGACGTTTGGTCTTGCCGGTACGTAAATCATGCAAAAATACCCTATATTGTCCGAGTTCATTGGTTGTAAAGGCAATATAGTTGCCATCCGGACTCATCTTAATCTCGTTATAAACCCTCTTCTTATTAGGTTTTTTGAGGATCATGCCAGATGCAGGCAGCTCTCTTTCTGTCCTGCTTTCATCATACTGGTCAAGGTAATACGCCATCCAGTCATTAGACAGTTCCTTGATCTTAAAGCCGAGGACATAAAGAAAGCCACTGTTCGCATTCTTGTTGATCCGGGTAAGGTAGATGATGTTCGGAATGACAGATTCCCCGTATGTCTCTGCAATATATTTCCAGAAGGAATGCCCGGCATGCATGGCATCATCTCCGGTGAGCCAGTTGAACCTTTCAAATTCACCGGTCATGATACCGTCTTTCACCTTGTTCTCAATTTCAAAATCCCAGTCCCGCGATAAGTACGAAATCAACCCTTTCATATACCAGTCCGGCAGGTTTATCAGGGTTGAATTTGTCAGGTTTTCCCGGAACTGATTGCCGTATAACATTTCGTTAATGACCACCTCCCCGATCGCTGCAGTGATCTGCTGCTCAAATTCCTTATGGTCCCCGTTAAAATAGACAAAGACCTTGTTCCGGACCACCTTGGTAATGCCCCCTGTATTGGTTTCCTCCCTGCCAGAGACCAATCCTATGTTGCTCTGTCTGAAATCAGTAAGCTTGTTGTAAACAATGAATATCAAGCGTTTTTCAAGGGTATAATCAAAAAACTCCTCAGCACGTTCGATCTCTTCCGACAGGAAATCTGCAGTATAGTTGGCTATGGCTTTCCCTGATTGGTTGAAGTACGCGTCAAACTTCTCGTAACGGTAAAAATACCAGTAGAAATCATTGTACTGGACCCTGTTCTTGCCAAAGGTCATCTGGGTACCATAATAGAACTGGCCCGATAATTGTGTTACGAGCAGCAATAAAAAGATGACCAGGACATTATATTTTTTAACAATGCTGTTCATGCTACAAGATGTTCCATTCTCTACCAGTATACAGCAAAGTTAAGGATATTTTAATCATTATTAACAAGCAACCTTTGCAATTGAAATATAGTCGTGCATGTATATATAAACAGATATTTACTATTTTTGTTATGCTGAAATAAGGCTAAATTCAGATAATCGCAAGGATGATTAAAACCATTAATGAGATGCTAAAAAAGATTATAACCCCGGCTTTGATTTTATTGTTACCCTTCCTGTTTGTGAATGCACAAACCAAGGATGCAAATATTTCCTTTGATTTAGAGGTACATGATTTTGGAAAGATCAATGAAGCTGATGGTACCGTTACCGTAAATTTCGGTTTTACCAATACTGGCAGTCTGCCACTCATGATCAAACAGGTCCATGCCAGTTGTGGATGTACTTCCCCGAACTGGTCAAAAGAACCCGTTTTACCTGGTAAGAAGGGTTTTGTGAGTGCCACATACAATCCAAAGAACCGGCCGGGACCTTTCAGTAAAACAGTTACAGTGGTTTCCAATGCCAGCACACAAAACAAGGTACTTACCATTAGGGGGGATGTGATCCCGAAACCGAAATCCCTGGAAGATATCTACCGGTTCAGCATGGACAAGATCCGGCTGAAGACCAATCATATGAGTTTTTCCCGTGTGGTCAAGGACAAGACAGGATCACAGAGTGTGGATATGGTGAACGTTTCGGATAAGCCGGTCAAGGTTACCTTCAACAGGGTTCCGGCGCATCTCTCCCTGACCGCCAGTCCAGCTGTGCTGGATCCCGGACAGAAAGGGGTCATTAAAGGTGTTTATGATGCCAAACTAAAAAATGACTGGGGATTTCTGGTTGACCGGGTTGATGTGATGCTTGACGGAGAATATAAATCATCAAACCGTCTGACTGTCAGTGCCACCATTGAAGAAGATTTTGCCAGCATGACGGCTGAACAAAAGGCCAGTGCTCCCAAAATAGCTTTCAGTGAGAGTACATTTGAATTCAAGGAGATCAAACAGGGAGAAAAGGTCGAACATATATTCACCATTACCAACAATGGGAAATCTGAACTTATCATCCGCAAGGTTAAGGCAAGCTGCGGCTGTACTGCTGTCAGTCCCAAAGACAGGGTGATAGCCGCAGGAGGCAGTACAACTATGAAGGTGATCTTCAACAGTGCGGGTAAGGTCGGCAAACAGAATAAAACCATAACCATTATCTCAAATGACCCCGCGCATTCAAGAAGTATTTTATGGGTAAAGGGAACGGTAACGCAATCCTGAGATACCGTAGCTGTAAAGTACCCTATAAATGATTCTACAGACCAACCTGAAGCACGTTGAGACAGCTGAACAATATGATGCCTTGCTTCGTGAACATGAAAATGTAATGATCTGTTGCGGCCGCATGGGACCAATGTGTATACCGGTTTACCAGGCCATGATTGAACTCGAATCAAGCCATCCCCGGATCGCTTTCCGGGACATTGCCTTTGATACCCCGGATGCCCATGTCATCAGGGGCCTTCCGGAATACCGGGGCTTCATGGGATTGCCCTTTACGGTCTACTGTAAACACGGGAAAGTGGTTGAGGCTACCTCGGGCTTACAGTCCAAAGAACAGGTCGCGGACATACTGGACAGGCTGTTCGCCTGACCTGACAATGTAATAGCTGGTTCTTTTTTATTAATTTCACTTCATCAAGTGATGAAGCAATATGGCTGGAGGGAAGAAGCAGAATAAAACCCTGAAGGTTAAAACCGGAATTGAACCGCCGGGGTCCATTAATCCGGAAGCGGTCAATAAGATACGGAAGCATCGTAAACAACTGTTTGACGCAGGGGAATATGTTGAAGGTATCGTCAATGGTAACCGTTCCCTGCTCAGCCAGGCCATTACCATTATCGAAAGTGCCTTACCGGAACACCAGGAACTCGCCCGGGGTATTATAAAAGGCAGTTTGCCACATGCCGGAAAATCTGTAAGGATTGGCATAACAGGTGTCCCCGGGGTTGGGAAGAGTACTTTCATTGAATCTCTTGGTATCCGTATAACCGCTTCGGGTAAAAAGTTGGCAGTGCTTGCCATCGATCCTTCCAGTGAGCGTTCGGGAGGGAGTATCCTGGGGGATAAAACCAGGATGGAAGACCTTTCCGCCGATGAGAATGCCTTCATTCGCCCTTCACCAGCCGGGGGATCCCTGGGAGGGGTTGCCAGGAAAACCCGCGAAACGATCATCCTGTGCGAAGCGGGAGGCTATGATGTTATTTTTATTGAAACCGTCGGGGTTGGCCAATCCGAGACCACGGTACATTCCATGGTTGATTTTTTCCTCTTACTCATGCTTGCTGGTGCAGGGGATGAACTTCAGGGGATCAAAAGGGGGATCATGGAGATGGCAGACCTTATAGCCATTACAAAGGCTGACGGGACCAATAAAGAGAAAGCGGAACGGGCAGGCAGGGAATATAAGAACGCACTGCATCTTTTTCCCCCCTCCGAATCCGGCTGGACCCCCAGGGTCCTGACTTGCTCTTCCCTGGAGCAGACCGGGATAATGGATATCTGGCAATCGGTTGAGGAGTATGTCAGTTTTACCATGGAGAATGGCTATTTCGGCCAGAAAAGAAGCCGGCAGTCCAAATACTGGATGTATGAATTCATCCATGAATCCTTGCGGTCTCATTTCTATGCCCATCCCCGGATAGGAAAGAAACTGGAGTTGCTCGAAAAAAGGTTGATGGAAGGCAGTATCAGCTCCTTTCATGCAGCGATGGAGATCCTGAAGGAATACCTCCCTTCCTGAGCAGATTTCTTCTTTAAATTCTTTCTATTTAGTAGCATTGGGACCTGCAATTATCTAAAAAACTGGATTTTTACCTATGTTTGCCCGACCAATCAATAATCTGAAACAACATGAAAAGAGTATTATATATCATAGCAGGATTTGTTATCCTCTCGGCCTGTACTTCAAAGCCTGGCTATAAAATAAGTGGTACTATCGATGGACTTACAGCCGGGGTTGTTGTGCTGTTGGAACAAAGAATTGATAAGGAATATGTACAGATCGATTCTGTCGCAAGCCCTGATGGTACATTTGAATTTACAGGCAGCGTTGAGATACCTGATGTTTATTATGTCAGTGTGCCTGGCAAACGAGGCAAGGCATTGATTTTCCTCGAAAACAGCCTGATTGGTTTCACGGCACATGCCGATACACTCTGGAAGCCTGATGTCAGCGGTTCTGCAGTGCATGATGAATATAATACCTTCCAGGAATCACTCATGGAGATCTATGGCAAAGCCAGGCAACTTTATGCCAGCTACCGGGAAGCAGATCAGGCCGGTGATGAAGAGACAGCGAAAAAACTCGAAA
Organism: Bacteroidales bacterium; assembly: GCA_036480555.1. Lineage (GTDB taxonomy): Bacteria > Bacteroidota > Bacteroidia > Bacteroidales > SM23-62 > SM23-62. Next base: position 7,378 of record JAZGGT010000662.1, read on the forward strand.
TGGAAATTGATGCTGTAGATGATGAAGTCCAGGAATTTCAGCAAACATACCTTGATGAAAATCCTGCTTCCTTCATTGCTCCATACATTGTTCAAAACTTACACTACGGGAAAGAAGCAGATGAGATCGAGGCCTTGCTGGAAAAACTGGATCCATCACTGCAGGGATCCAGTCTGGTTGGGAACATTACCCGCAGAGTGGAGACCCTGAAGAAGGTAGCCATCGGGATGCCGGCACCGGAATTTACACAAAATGATTCCCTGGGAAACCCGGTGAGTCTCTCTTCTTTCAAAGGTAAATACCTGTTGATTGATTTCTGGGCAGCCTGGTGCTCACCATGCCGGGCGGAAAATCCCAATGTGGTTTCAGCCTATCAAAAATACACTGACAAGGGATTTGAAGTGCTTGGTGTCTCGCTGGATAATTCAAGGGATAAATGGCTGAAGGCTGTGAAAGATGACGGGCTTCTCTGGACACAGGTTTCAGATCTGAAGTACTGGTCGAATGAGGCTGCAGCCCTTTACGGGATAAGCTCCATCCCCAGTAACCTGTTGCTTGACAGGGAAGGCCTGATCATAAAGAAGAATCTCAGGGGAGAGGATCTGCACTCAGCGCTGGAAGAATTGCTGCCTTAATAAGATCTCTCGCTATTCCGGTTCACACCCTGACGCCTACAACCAGGATATCATCTACCTGGCTCATATCTGCCATCCATTGCTCCAGAGTCTCAACCATGATCTTCTTCTGTTCCTTCATGGATTTGGAGTGGATCTTCAGCAGCATCTTCTTGAAATTCTTAATCATGAATTTTTTCTGGCTGGGACCGCCAAACTGGTCGTAATAACCATCAGAAAATGAATAGACCAGATCTCCCTTCTGCAGGTCTACGTCATGCCTGGTGAATGGATCATCTACCCAGCTATAGATGCCGATGGGCATTCTGTCGGCCTGTTTCTCTATGAGTTCACCATCGCGGATCAGCCAGAGTGAATTATTGGCCCCTGAAAATTCCATCTTCCCGGACTTCATGTCGATTATATATAAAGCAAGGTCCATGCCGTCCTGGCTTTCCCCAACCCTTCCTGTCTGGTGCAGAGACTTGATCACATGGGCCCGGAGTTCCTCAAGGATTTCGTTGCTGTGGGGAAGGTCCCGATGCTTACTGATAATTTCATTCAGGAAGGAAATTCCCAGCATACTCATTAATGCACCCGGCACACCATGTCCTGTACAGTCCGCTACCACGCAAATGACCTTTCCGTCCTTTTCCGTGATATAATAGAAATCACCACTCACAATGTCCCGTGGCTTAAATATTATAAAACGCTCAGGGAGCACGCTGTCAAGATAATCACCGGGCGGAAGCATGGCGTTCTGTATGCGGCTGGCATACTGTATGCTGTCTGTGATCTCTTTTTTCTGTTCGGTGATCAGGGTATTTTTCTGTGCCAGTTCAATGTTGACTTTTTTCTTCAGGTTGTTTGCACGGATCAACTGGACCACCATGATGAGAAAGATCACAATGGCGATGATGGTTATCGTTAGAATGATCCTTGTCCAACGCAGTCTGGTATCAGCCAGTTCCGACTCTGCCAGCAGCAATGCGTTCTCCTTTTCAGTGGCCTCGGTCTCATACTTCACCTGCATTTCCGTTATCTGGTCCAGTCTCTCCTTCCGGGTCAAAGTATCCTTGATGGCAGCATGGAGTTTAAAATAATTCAGCGCATCCCTGTACCGTCCCTGTTTAATGTTCAGGTCCGACATAACTTCATAAACCCCCATCAGTGTTTCCTTGGTATCCAGTTCCAGAGCGAGATCCAGAGACCTGTTGAGGTATTCTGAGGCCCTGCCATAATTTTCAAACAGGAGGTAGACCTGCCCCAGGCGAAGGTAAATGCTCGATTTAACTGCCCTGTCGTTCAACTCCTGGGCAATGGCCAGGGCCCGCCGCAGGTAAGGTAAAGCCATATCGGGCATTCCGGCAGTTACATAGATGATGCCCATATTATGCAGGGAGCCCATTATACCCTCATTATAATCTTCTTCTTCCCACATGGCCAGGGCCTGCTCGTAATAATCCAGTGCTTCCCTGAAGAGGTCCAGGTATTTATCTGAAGGCTCAGTCTTGATGGAATCCATATAAAAATCCCCGAACCTGGCAACAAGTGAATCTCCGGCCATCTTATTATATACAGTTCCAATGTTGTGCAGACTTCTGCCAATTTCCTCCTGGTTTTGCCTTGCACGGTTCATATCAAGCAATAGGAGGTGGGTTTCAAGGGCCTTGTCAAATTGCTCCTGGCTGAAATAGATCAGGGCCATACCATTCAAAACAGCAATCATGCCGGCTTTATGATTGATCTTTTCAAATATGGACAGGGCCTGCTGGTACCGCCCCAGGGCAATATCGTACCTGGCCAGCTGGTAATTGGCATTGGCCAATCGTAGCAGGTTTCTCGATTCGCTGTCCTCTTCACCCAGCTCATTGAACAGTCCAATGGCTTTCTCATAATAACCAACGGCCTGAAGAAACTCCCCCTGGTAATACATGACCATGCCCTGGGAAGCATTGATCTCTGCCATCTTATTCCCGGTTCCTGATGCTTCCGCCATGGCATATGCCGTATCATAATATTCCATGGCACCATCATACTGCCGGAACCGGCGGCTTAATTCTCCCAGCTCATAAAGTGCATCTGTCTCCATCAGGTCATTTCTATGCTCCGCCGCCAGGTCTCTTGTACGGTTCAGATATTCGGCGGCCATTTCCGGATCCCTGAGGTAGGAGTATGTCTTACCTATCCAGAACAGGGAGTTTATGATACCATCATCATTATCGGATTCTTCGCTAATATTCAGCGCTTTTTCAAATGATTCCAACGCTTTCTGGTCCATTGCTTCCCGGCTGAATACTTTCCCCTGGTGAAGATGTGCATCGTACAACCACCTGACTTCCCCTGACCTGGCAGCATAATTAAGAGCGTCTTCAGTATAAGATAACCTGTCCTCGAATGCCAGCCACCTGTTTTCCGAGAGTTCGTAAAGGATCCCTAAATGTTCTTCCCCTTCGGTAACTTCAAGAAGTAACACCAGGCTGTCAATGGAAGCTTCTTCCTGTGCAGATACCCCGCCGGGCAGGATCAGGCAGAACAGCGTTGATATAATTAGTAGTGGACGGATCCTCATGACATTAATCACCATGCATAATTACAAAAATATGGGCAGTTACAGAAATATTAAAATCAACATATTATGTAGCGTGCAATTTTAATATCAACGGATTTTCTCCTAATTTTGTCAGATTGAAATAAAAGACTTATAACTCTGAAAAAATCCAATATATGAAATTTGATGTTATTGTAATCGGAAGTGGACCGGGTGGCTATGTAGCAGCGATCAGGGCAGCCCAGCTTGGTCTTAAAACAGGCGTTATTGAAAGGGAAAATCTTGGTGGCATTTGCCTGAACTGGGGATGCATACCCACTAAATCTCTCCTGAAAAGTGCCCTTGTCTATGATTATTTCAAGCATGCAGAGGATTACGGGATCTCACTAAGCGGTCAGGCCGAACCTGATTTTATGGCCATTATTAAAAGGAGCCGCGGGGTAGCAGACGGTATGAGCAAAGGGGTCCAGTTCCTCTTGAAGAAAAACAAGGTCGAGGTTTTGACGGGTACAGGGAAACTTACCGGTCAGCATAAAGTTGAAGTTACAGATACGGATGGAAAGAAAACCAGCATAGACTCGGATCATATCATTATTGCTACCGGGGCCCGGTCGCGTGAGTTGCCAAATTTGAAGATCGATGGGAAAAAAATAATCGGCTACCGCAAAGCCCTTAGCCTAACAGAGCTTCCGGAGAGTATGTTAGTGGTCGGATCGGGTGCCATAGGAAGTGAATTTGCTTATTTCTATAACAGCATAGGTACCAGGGTGACCCTTGTCGAGGTCCTGCCCAATGTTGTACCTCTCGAGGATGAAGAAGTTTCCAAACAATTGGAGCGCTCATTCAAAAAGGCAGGGATGAAGGTCATGACCGGTTCCACCGTTGAATCAGTTGATACGAATGGTAAAAAATGCAAGGTAAAGATCAAGACGAAAAAAGGGGAAGAGGAGATTGAGGTCGACATTGTACTGTCTGCAGTTGGGATAAGTCCCAATCTTGAAGGCATTGGTTTAGAAGATCTTGGAATTGAAACAGAGAACGGCAAGATCAAAGTGGATGAGTACATGCGTACCAATGTGGAAGGGATCTATGCCATTGGGGATATTGTACCCGGACCGGCACTGGCGCATAAAGCTTCTGCCGAAGGCATCCTCTGTGTCGAAAAAATTGCCGGCCATCATACCGAAACTATTGATTATGGCAATATACCTGCTTGCACCTATACAAGTCCTGAAGTCGCATCTGTAGGGCTGACGGAGAATGCTGCAAAGGAAGCCGGCTATGAGATCAAGGTCGGGAAATTCCCGTACTCAGCATCCGGTAAGGCAAATGCAGCGGGACAAAAAGACGGTTTTGTAAAAATGATCTTCGATGCAAAATATGGTGAACTACTCGGAGCCCATATGATAGGTGCAAACGTTACAGAAATGATCGCAGAAATTGTCGTGGCCAGGAAGCTTGAAACCACGGGTTATGAAATGATCAAATCCGTGCATCCACATCCCACGATGTCTGAGGCAGTGATGGAAGCCGCTGCCGCTGCCTATGACGAGGTAATTCATTTATAGGTATCATACGCAACCTTCTCTTACTTTCATTCATCTATTGTCTGAACAGCGACAATAATTGTGGCAGAGTTTTTGTCCACCAAATTGTAGTAATTTTAACTGTCAAATTCTCATGGTATTAGTTGGTGGACCAGCTAGATAATATAATTAATGGCTGCCTGAAGGGTGACAGGAAGTGCCAGGAACAGTTGTACAAAATGTTCTCCACGAGGATGTTTGGTCTATGCCTTCAATATGCAGATAACCAGGATGATGCCGCGGATATACTCCAGGAGGGATTCATCAAGGTTTTCCGTAAGCTCGAACAGTTCGGGGGAAAAGGATCATTTGAAGGCTGGATCAGGAGGATTATGATCAACACGGCACTGGAACGTTACCGCAGCCAGGTTCGGTTATACCCGTTAACAGATAATACGGTGAAAAAGGATGACATGGTACATGAGGAGGTTTTTGAAAGACTATCTGCCTCCGATCTGATCCGTCTGGTTCAGGATCTGCCACCCCGCTACCGGATGGTATTCAATCTTTATGCCATTGAAGGTTATTCACATAAGGAGATAGGAGAGATGATGGGTATTAAGGTAGGGACCTCAAAATCCAACCTCTCACGGGCCAGGGATATTCTGCAGCAAAAAGTGAAACTGTATTTTGATACGAGTGAGCATATCATTAGATAGAAATGAGCAGGAGGAAAAATAAGACAGATCAGCAGTTCAGGGAACAGCTCAGGCATTTTGAAGCGGGTCCCCCGGATCAGGTATGGCATGGAATTGCTTCTGCCCTGCATTCAGATAAAAGAAAGAGGCAGGTGCTGTGGGTAAGCCGGATTGCAGCCTCCATAGCAGTTCTGCTGGCACTTGGGACCACCTGGTTTTTATTGCGGGAACCTCCGGAAAATCAACTGGTCACCCGGGAAACACAGGAAGCAGGAACCCGCGATGAGACGGGTACAACCATGGCGGTAATCCCTGATACCATGGCGGTAATCCCTGATGACAAGGCGGTAATCCCTGTTACCAGGGCGGAAATCCCTGAAATTACCGGGGAAATGAATGACCAGACGGAGGGAAACCTTGCAGATGCTGATTATGCTGATTATGCTGAAGTGGTCCCCGGTGACCGGCCTTACATGGATCAGCTTAATACTGTCCCACCCAGATCCGCCACAGGTCTTCAGACGGATTATCCTGGGACCATACTTGCCGTCTTATATCCTTCAACTGTACCTGATGAGAATGAGGGGATAGATGTGTTCGACGAATGGGGTGATGACAGAATAACATCACATGATAAATGGGGAGTTGGAACCCAGGTATCGCCCATTTACAGTTACCGTAACCTGGAGGTCTCAGACGGAAGTGCCCCCAGCGCCTCATACTATAATGATGTTGAAGACGGGATCGTATCCTATGCCGGAGGAGTGAATGTTCATTATACCCTACTGAAACGCCTGTCCGTTCAATCCGGACTCTATTATTCGAGTATGGGCATGAAAGTAGGGAATGCATATTATGCCAGTTTAGACAGCAAAAACAGCTTCATGGACGCGACCTCAACCATACAGGCCTCCATCAATAATTCTACCGGGATCATTGAAACACAAGTGGGACTGGATAATGTCTATGCGGCTAATACTGTCCCCCAGGCAGGCCTGGAACTTACTTCCCAATATGCCAGGGCAAATAGTTCGAATGCCCCGGAAGGGGAGATACTGCAGCAATTTGAGTACCTCGAAGTACCATTGATCCTCAGATACAGGGTAATCGACAGGAGACTTGGTTTTCATTTTCTCGGTGGACTCAGCAGCAATTTCCTGGTAGGGAATTCGGCCTACTATCTGGATGGCGGGAACAAAGAACAAATAGGAACAACCGGCAACCTCAGACCCGTAAACTACAGTAGTGTGGTCGGACTGGGAGTGGATTATTCAATCTCGAGAAGATTCCATGTAAATCTTGAGCCCACTTTTCGCTATTACCTGAATTCCATCAACACAGGATCAATGATCAAGTCGCATCCATATACCATTGGATTTTATACAGGTCTCCTGTATACATTTTAATCTTCCGTTCTTGTTTTTCAGACATCGGACTCTTATTTTTTCCATAAAAAATCCGTATTTTTGTGTTTTTTCGAAAACGATGTAAGCATGTTACAATCAGGAAAAACACGGACTGTTCTGTCGCTCATAGGATTGGCCTCCATAACAGCATTGGTAGTGGTTTTATTCATCCGGGCAACGGATGAGAAAGAGGGTGTGAAAGACACAGAAAATCATAGTAGGTACGTAGTAACTTCAGTGCCCATTCCTGAAACACTTGAATTTGCCGGAGAGCGGACACCGCTGGAAAATTTTGATGTCCTGGAAGCCCTTGACCGTGAATTACTGATCAATACTTACTGGCAATCACATACCCTGTTGCTGATTAAACGGTCTCACAGGTATTTTCCTGTTATCGAGAAGATCCTGGCGAAACATGGGATACCGGAGGATTTTAAATACCTGCCTGTGGCGGAGAGTGACCTGATGAACCTGACATCACCAGCCAAGGCGGTCGGTTACTGGCAGTTCCTGAAAGCGACAGCACAAGAATACGGATTGGAAGTAAACAGTGAGGTAGATGAACGATATCATCTGGAAAAATCCACCGAAGCCGCCTGTAAATTCCTGCTCCGGTCCTATGAGCTTTATGGTAACTGGACAATGGCGGCCGCCAGCTATAATGTGGGGAGGACAGGGCTGAACCGGCAGGTTGAAAGACAGGACAACAGGTATTATTACGACATCCTGCTTAATGAGGAAACGGGCCGTTATGTCTACCGATTGCTGGCCCTGAAACTGATCATGTCAGAGCCGGAGAAATATGGTTTCATTTTCGACAAAGATGAACTTTACCCGCCTATCCCTGTCTACTATGTAACCGTTGACACAGCCGTTGAGGATTTCACCAAATTTGCCAGCAGGTATTCTATCAACTATAAAGTCCTTAAGATATTCAATCCCTGGTTGAGGGAAAAAAAGCTGAGCAATACAAGGGGTAAAACATACCAGATATCTATACCCAGGAAGGGATACCGTGAATTCAGCCAAAGTATGGATTAAGTAATGAGTAATGAGTTAAATAGCGAATTTTTGGAGGATGATCAGTACATCCGTGTGCTGGGTGCCCGGGTCCACAATCTGAAGAACATAGATGTGGAGATCCCCCGGAACCGGCTGACCGTCATTACAGGGTTAAGCGGAAGCGGCAAATCTTCACTTGCTTTTGATACCATCTATGCAGAAGGGCAACGCAGGTACATGGAGACCATGTCTGCCTATGCCCGGCAATTCCTTGGTACCATGGAGCGGCCGGATGTAGATAAGATAACCGGACTAAGCCCGGTGATCTCAATAGAACAGAAATCAACCTCACGCAATCCCCGTTCAACAGTTGGAACACTGACAGAGATCTACGATTTTCTGCGGCTTTTGTATGCCCGGGCAGCGGATGCCCATTCCCATGTTACCGGCGAGAAAATGGTAAAGTATACGGATGACCAGATCCTGCATCTCATACAGGAGAAATACAAGGGGAAAAGGGTCATGATGCTATCCCCAATGGTCAAAGGGCGTAAGGGACATTACCGGGAACTTTTTGAGCAATTCAGGAGGAAAGGATTTCTCTATGCCCGGATAGATGGTGAATTGACAGAGCTGGCACATGGATTGCGTGTGGACCGGTACAAGACACATAATATTGAGGTGGTTGTTGACAAACTGGAGGTAGGGGATGACCGCAAACGACTCAGGGAATCCATTACGACTGCCATGAACCAGGGAAAGGGCATCATGATGGTCCTGGATGTGGAGGAAAACACAGTAAAATTCTTCAGCCGCCAGCTTATGTGTCCGACGAGTGGTATTTCCTATAATGAACCTGCCCCTCATACCTTTTCCTTCAATTCTCCCCAGGGGGCATGTAATAAGTGCAGCGGACTTGGGGAGATCAATGAGGTAGATATATCCAAAATTATCCCGGATGCAGGCAAAAGCATCAGGTCCGGCGGCATAGAACCCCTGGGTGCTTACCGGAATGCCTTGATCTTCTGGCAACTTGAAGCAGTAGCTAAAAAATACGGTTTTACGCTTGATACACCAATCCGGGAGATCCCGGCAGAAGCTTTTGAGAAGATCCTGTATGGGTCAGAAGAGAGTTTCAAGCTGCAGAATACACCATTGGGAACATCATCGAATTACTTTTTAAGTTTTGATGGCATCGTAAATCATATTTACATTAACCTGAACACTGAAAGCAATGGCAAGCGTGTCCAGAAACAGGCAGATCAGTATATCCGCAAGGTTACCTGTCCGGTTTGCCAGGGTGACAGGCTGAACAGGGAAGCCCTCCATTTCCGCCTGGATGGGGAAAACATTGCCGCCCTGGCTGGCATGGACATCATTGAACTTTTCAGATGGTTTGATGGTATTGAGGAACGGATGAGCAAGCGTCAGCTTACCATCGCCAGGGATATTCTGAAGGAATTGAGAGGGCGTCTGAAATTCCTGCTGGATGTTGGCCTGGATTATCTGTCCCTCAACAGAAGTGCCAGGAGTTTATCGGGGGGGGAAAGCCAGCGGATCCGCCTTGCGACACAGATCGGTTCCCAGCTGGTGAATGTCCTCTATATCCTGGATGAACCTAGCATCGGCTTGCACCAGAAAGACAATCTGAAGTTGATCCATGCCCTGAAGGAGCTCAGGGATACAGGTAATTCAATCATCGTAGTGGAGCACGACAGGGAAATGATCCTGGCGGCAGATCATATTCTTGACCTGGGACCGGGAGCGGGTCGTCATGGAGGAGAAGTGGTTGCGAGCGGAACACCCGATAAGATCAGACTAAGAACCACACTGACGACAGATTACCTGAACAATAAAAAAATGATCCCTGTTCCGGCCACACGACGAAATGGCAATGGTCAGAAACTGATCATTACAGGTGCAAGTGGAAATAACCTGAAAAATATTTCTGTGCCTTTCCCACTGGGTTTATTCATTTGTGTAACAGGAGTTTCGGGCAGCGGCAAATCCTCGCTGGTGAATGAAACTCTGCATCCCATTCTCAGCCAGCGATTCTATCGTTCTATGAAAGATCCACTTCCATATGAGGTAATCCATGGTATAGAGCTGGCAGATAAGGTGATAGAAGTAAACCAGTCCCCCCTTGGAAGGACACCCAGATCAAATCCGGCCACCTATACCGGTGTTTTTTCTGACATCAGGAAGTTGTTTGAACAGACTCCGGAAGCCAGGATCCGGGGTTATAAGGCCGGAAGGTTTTCCTTCAATGTAGCAGGAGGCAGATGTGATGAATGCAAGGGAGCCGGCCTGCAGGCTATTGAGATGAACTTCCTGCCGGATGTTTATGTACAATGTAAGGAATGTGGCGGTCGAAGATATAACCGGGAAACCCTGGAAGTAAAGTATAAAGGTTATTCCATCAGCGAAGTGCTGGGATTTACCATCAATAAATCCCTTGACTTTTTCCAGCATATCCCGGCCATTTCGAACAAGCTGAAAACATTGCAAAATGTCGGATTGGGGTATATTACCCTTGGACAGCCGTCAACTACCCTGTCCGGCGGTGAATCCCAGAGGGTAAAACTGGCAGCGGAACTGGCCCGGAAAGACACCGGAAAAACCCTGTATATTCTTGATGAACCTACAACCGGACTTCATTTCGATGATATACGCATCCTCCTCGAGGTATTAAATAAGCTGGTTGACCGCGGAAATACTGTGATCGTGATTGAACATA
>JAZGGT010000663.1:0-2186 GCA_036480555.1 Bacteroidales bacterium
CTAGGCCTTAGCCTAACTCAGGTTTCGATCGAAGCCTCAATTCCCTGAATAAGGTTATGCACGTAATTCTCTAAGTTTCCGACTTCGGTTTTCGGAATACGGAAGCCGATGGCCCAGGTGGCAATAAAGAACCCGCCATGCCTGGGATACTGGTTCTGTATTCCTGTTCCATGCTGATCATATTGAGCATGTCGTGAAAATTCGCCCGTCTCATGGTCATGGATCTGGTGGTACCACAGACCGGAGGCGAATGCATTACAATTTTGAGGTACCAGCTCAAAACATTTCTCCCAAAATACCCATGGCCTGAAAAATTCATGGTTATGGCGCTGCCGTTTCTCAATGGTTGTCTCTGTATTGAAATCCCATCCAATGTGTTCTCCCCAGGCCATCAACCCGGTTTGTTCACTCTGGCAGTTTTCAAAAAACCATTTCAGGGTTCTGTCAGCCTCTTCAGCATATCTCCGGTTCCCGGTTACCTCTGTCAATGCATAAAGTATCTGGTACAGGTTCTGATCATGCATGGGATTGGCACCGGTAAGCATCCTGTCATATGGCCTGATGCCCCAGCTTTCTCTTTCCAGGGAAAGCAAGGATTCCAGTGAATCCCCTTCAGGCAGGCTCAAGTTATTCCGGATCAGTGTTGTAGCGATCAAGGGTGAGTTTTCCCTCCCATAAGTATCTCTTGCCTCATCCAGCAGGGCATTGGCATAATCCTCAACATGATCCAGGTACTCGCTATGTTTTCTGAACTGACAGGAGCCGAGGACAAGGGTGATCAATATTATAATATAAAATCTCATAGTGTGTTATTTTTCATTAGAGAACCTGAAGATGCCAATTCTTTTTGCAGCCGTTTGTGGATCTTTTTTTCTTTTCTGGAAAGTTCACCAATGTTCAGAGGGGATTTTTGGTCTATATCATTTTCCAGGTCAAAGAAGTCACCATTGTTGAAAAGGACATAGCGATGGTCACGGGCCATTTCGCGCGCTCCTTCCAGGGTGCGTCCATTTGCACCCCAGTAATGAAAGAAGATTGATTTACGGGGTTTCCCTTTCTTTCCTTTTAGCTGGGGAAGGAAAGATCGCCCGTCAGGTTCCAGGTTGTCGGGGACCTCAGCTTCCGCCAATTCGCACAGAGTAGGGAGCATGTCTGAGAAATCAACCAGGTCATCAAGGGTCTTTCCCTCTGGAGTTATACCCGGCCAGGAGACGATGAGAGGGACATGGGTGCCCCTGTCAGTCATATGGGATTTCCCTCCCCTGATGATGCTCCCGTCTCGCATTTTTGTGTAGATATTCGTGGTGGTGCCGTTATCCCCGGTAAACATGATCACTGTATTTTCACTCAATCCAAGTTCCTCCACCTTATTAACGATGCGCCCCACTATCTTATCCATATAATTAACCATATCCGGGAAGAAACTGGAATCACCCGCATGCTTCTTCATGGGATACCGCATATCATGATCAGCCCATTCAGGGGAATCAGGCGTAGGTGTGAATGGATTGTGTACCAGTACCATGGGGTAATAGACCATGAAGGGATGGTCCTTATTCTCTTCCATAAAATCCAGGATAAAATCGCAAAAGACATCCGGTCCATATTGATCTTTAAGTATTGGCAGCTCCGCTCCATTTTTCACTACCAGGGGGTCGGCGTAGCGTTCTCCTGCCTGCTTGTATTTTGTTACCTGCCACAGACATGAAGCATCAAAGCCTAAATCTGCCGGCCTGTTCAGATCATCCCAACCAGGCTTTTTTGCTCGCCATCCATTCAGCTGCCATTTGCCGGAAATACAGGTAGCATAGCCAGATTGCCTCAGAAGCTGTGCAAAGGTTACCTGGCTTGGATCCAGGTATTCAAATCCCTGGTAATTCCGGTTATTATAAAGCCCGGTCATGATCTGGACCCGGGTAGGTGTACAGAGTGGCTGGGAATGGCATTGGGTGAAACGCAATCCCTCTGAGGCCAGACCATCAAGTACCGGTGTTTCATATTCTGCCGCCCCATAACAAGCCAGTGCTTCCTGTCCCAGGTCATCGGCCATGATGAGGATGATATTGGGTTTGCTCTCTCTACTGCCGGATGTCGGTTCCAGAAGCGAAGAACCGGTGAAAATGAGTATTGACAGAAAGAGGGAAATGGTGCAAAAAAATGATTTCATATTATCAATTTTGTGTTAT
>JAZGGT010000664.1:0-3269 GCA_036480555.1 Bacteroidales bacterium
GCGGTCAGATTGCCCGGCCAGTAGTGACAGGTATGCAGTGAGCTTATCATGGCTCAGGTGCCACTCTCCAACGGAGTGGCCGAAAACTGATCCGGGTTCCGGGATATCGGACAGGTAATCTTCAGCCGGCAGGTAATAATCCAGTTTCACCTGTGAATAAAGGGATAGACACAGCATGGCAATGACCATAGATATAAGTATCCTTCTCATGGGAAAAAGGCTTTGGTAAGAGAGTAAAAATAGTCAAAAACTCCTTTAAAATCGTATTCGTATACCGGGACCGATCAAGCCGAACCATTTTTGTGCCTTCAACTTGAAACCTATACCGAAATACAATGGGAAGGTAAGTTTAACATCCTTGGTGGTGGGATAGAGGCTGCCAATGATAACCAGGCCGATATCGCGGTTTTCCGAATCATCACTGAAGTTGAAAGTGTTCAGTGCAATAAAACCTGCACCTATCTTATAGGGGCGCTGGACATTGATCTTTTCAGGGTGGTAGAAGGTAAACTGACCCAGCATGGCGATGCTTATACCGGTCAGTTGTCCCAGGCGATCATCCTCCGCCCCCTCATCAGGGTTTTCTATGGTGATCAGTCCCGCAGGAAAAGAAACCTCAATATCGAAGGACATATCCTTGCGAAGGACAATTTCAAATTCCTTGGTCTTGCCCTGGCCTCCATACTTATCCTTCTGGTGTGAGATCCGGACCCTGATGGTTGACCAGATATCCAGGTTGGAAGTCTGGGTCCTGATGTAACTGTTCAGGTCGAAATTCTGCAGTCCGCAATCCCCGTAATTATAATACTCCGATCTGGGGGATTTGATGCCGGGACAGATAACAATATCATCAATCATCTTCACATCGATCAGTTCATTACGCCTGCCGGTGACAGTTATATCCATCCTCAGGTACTGTTTTCCGTACATTTTATCCGGTGAATCGATCATATCGGGATCACTTCCGAACATGAAGTTCCGAACCGTACCATCTGTCAGGTTGGTTGCAGGCAGGTCAGAGACCCTGTATTTTTTGCCCTGGTAATCGATCCAGATATAATCAAAATCCCGTGGCTCCTGATACTCCCTGACAGTAAGCGTCCGGCCCATCGATTGTGCGTTGTTGAATAATTCCAACCGCCGCTTGGATACGTCCATGGGTACCTTGAATTCATACATGGCCGTGTTCTCTCCCCTGATGAGGGAATCAGAACTGTTATCTTCCAACTCTTCAAAATGCAGCTGTGCCTTATGCAAGCCTACTCCTTCGATCCGCATATCTATCTTCTCCCCGGGATAAACCGCGAGGTTTTCTGACCAGTTTCCATTGCGCATGATACTGATCCGGTTGACCGTTGTTTTTGGCGTGATGTCGAAGTTGGTAATGTAGCGGGGTGTGTCTCCTTCCTTGATATACAGGTAGCCGTCCGCATTCCGGTGGAGGTTATAAACCCTGAGGAGGCAGAGCACGCGGTTATTTGTCAGTTGGTATTTCGTGAACAGTTCGGCAATCAAAGTTCCCCCGGCCTGCTCCTGGTTTTCAATCCGGTAGGTTTTCTGCATTTCCATCATGAGTCCCTTGTCCAATTGAATCTCTATACCCGTGCTTTGTGTGGAGTCATCAAGGGTAATCTCCTGCCTGTCCATCTTCAGGAATTGCAACCTGGTACTGCTGACATAGAAGCTGTGCTCGATGGGGGGGAGGTCAAATACCAGCTCACCCCGTTCATTGAGCATGGGACGCTTTAATTTAAAAGGAATGGAAATGCTGAGCCTGCCCAGCACTCTTGGGACAATATGCAATTGGATCTGGTTGAAGGTTTTGGTGATACGGTAATTCATCCGTGAATTTTCCACCCAGTCATTATTGAACTGGATATTCTCATTGTTGTTGGTTACCAGTTCATACACCTTCTCTTCACCGATAAATAATTCTTCATTGAGTGGATAGAATTTCAGGTAGGTGTCCGTAAAAGGGAGAAGGTTGATTTCGGCGAGGGGCGATCCGCGTTCTGATGTTTCAGGGTGGGAAAAACTAAATTTCAGGAAGGATGTATTTACAAGGTCCACGAACCGCACCTTAAATCGGATGGATTTTCCTTTGATGGTCTGCAGGGAGTCGATCAGCCTGTAATCTCCGGATGGGATCAAAGTAAGACCCTCAAGGTCCAGCCCACCTGCCGGGAACAGTTCAACCTCGCAGACAGTTTCCGGTTCCGTAAAGCTGAATGCCAGGTGGGGTTTTCCCTTGAACAGGACCTGATCATTGATGAATGAGAATTCACTGGTGTCAATCCGGAGGACAATATCATCGAATATCTCGTCGATATCCTGGGACCAGCCCTGCATTATAATGATGATCTGAAGCAGTAATATGATGATCCTGCGGCTTATTTTCATAATAGAGGGGATTTATGAGCGCAAAAATATAATTTGAATTGCTTACTTATATGCAGCAACGCTGAAAGATATCCACATATTATCTGCAGGGGTGTTCTTTAACAATGATATTTATCACCAGAGATTCCGGCATGATTTTTTAATTTTGTTATTGAACCCAAAGACCAATCATGCTGGCCAGAGAACTGACTGACCCCAGGAGCATAGCTGTGATAGGAGGCTCCAACAACCTTAATAAACCCGGAGGGAAGATCCTTCAGAATCTTTTGCAGGGTTCATTTTCCGGAGAATTGTATGTGGTAAATCCCGGGGAAGAGACAGTCCAGGGCGTGAAAAGCTTTCCCGATCCAGGGTCCCTGCCCCGGACAGACCTGGCCATACTGGCCATTGCTGCCAGGCTTTGTGAGGAGGCCGTGGAAATATTGGCCAGGGAAAAAGGAACAAAAGGTTTTATCATATTATCGGCCGGATTTGGTGAGGAAAGCGATGAAGGTGCCAGGCTGGAAGGCCGTATAGCTGCCATGGTAGCATCGGCCGGCGGGAACCTGATCGGTCCCAATTGCATAGGGCTTATCAATCAGCAATACCAGGGCGTTTTTACCAGCCCGGTCCCACCCCTGGATCCCAAGGGTTGTGATTTCATATCCGGATCAGGGGCAACGGCCGTTTTCATTATGGAAGCAGGGATCCCGAACGGACTGACATTTTCATCCGTGTATTCTGTCGGTAACAGTGCCCAGACAGGCGTGGAAGATGTCCTGCAGCACCTGGATGAAACATTTGACCCGGTATCCAGTTCAAAAGTCAAATTATTATATATAGAAAATATCGATAAGCCCGACCTCCTGCTCAAGCATGCCTCTTCCCTT
>JAZGGT010000665.1:0-4742 GCA_036480555.1 Bacteroidales bacterium
GACAGGTAAGGTTAACATTCGGAAAACGGTTCGACATAAGCCGTAAAGAATAAAAAAAAGAGATGCACCATCAGCGCATCTCTTAAATTGATTTTTTTATTCACCTGTTGGCTACTCACCTAACGGCGGCACAGGGAATTTTGACATTATAGCCTTGACCGTTTTGGGAATATTCTTATCGCGGTTTTTTGGATTTTTGTTGATTTCTCCGGTCCCGATGCCTTCCCAGATCAGTTTTTCATCCTTTTTATCAAAAACATCGCATACCAGGGTTCCTACATTATAGTCATATTCCTGTATGGATGTGGTCGAGTGTCCGCCCCCCCAACCGTAACCGGGTCCATAACCATAATAACCACCATAATAACCACCGTAACCTCCACCCATATGGCTTGTTGTTGCAGTGGTAGTTGTTTTCTGCTCAACTACAATAAAGAGGGTAACAATCATATCTCCACCACTCTCTACTACTTTGAAGCCACGTTTTTCAAATTCAGTGCCAAAAGCATTTTCGATTCTGTCTTTGTCAAGCGTTGTGAGTATCTTATCGCTCTCTTCAGCCCATCCGTAATATTCAAGTGTTTTGTACTTACTGAAATCAACACTCGAGTCCACATCGGAATAAACCTTCAGACTGGAACAGGAACTAAGCAGGATCAATCCTGCAATTCCAAGAGTAAGAAATACAATTTTTTTCATTTTTTTATAACATTAATTAAATATTGATTATACATTTCCAACCACTGTAAACCTTGAGATGAATGATCCCTCAGGAATCCTGCATCTCACTTTTTTGGCAGCGGCGTTGACAAATATATTAAGAAAATTTAACACCATATGTTTCCACAAGGTTTTTAAATTCAATTAATTCGAAAGTTGCCTCTCTTTTGATTCTTCCTCGAAGCAGGTATAGTAATGAATTGAAGGGAGCTGCCTTGCAACGGCCTGTCCATTTGAGGGTTATCTGTACGCGGGATTTATATCTTTTACCAGGTTTGGTTTCTAGCATTTCATCTTCCATGATGTCATCAATTGTCTGCAGGTAAGTGAATTGCCGATGCTAGCCCAACCTGTTCTTTGATGGTTTTCGACAGGCAGGCAAAAAGCCAGATCCTGGTAAGTTCCTCCTGGTCTTGATTTACAAATCCAGCTTCTTTCCTGGACAGGAGCCAATTATTAATTTTAAGAAGTTCTGCATGTATTGATTTTTTGATATTGCTGTTATAGGTACCGCATCCTTCAAAATTATCCACCGGTCTCATTTTTCCAATTCCACGGATGACATTGATGAGGTGAACAGGAAAGGCAAAATGGCATATGTCCATTCTGTATATCTGGTATTCAAGTCCCCTGTCGTCTCCCTGCAGTCTGATTTCTTCCATGGATTTCTGGCTTAGTTGTTCCAGCGTTTTCCAGTCCCATGTCAACCTTGCCAGCAACAAACTGACCAGTTTATCTTTTTCCGGACTCCTTTCTCCCAGCCAGGTTTCCACCTCCCTGGCAAGTTGTTCATTATATTCAGGCGGTTTGTTTTTTTCACTGTTATCCAGCCAGTTGTGCAAGGCCCATAAATACTGTTGTCCCATGAAGGTCCGGCCCGTTTTATCAGATTTCCAGGCCTTCGCACCATACTGGATGTGGTTTTGGCCAATGTTAACAGGATCAGTATAAGGATGCAGATCCTTTATAGATTTCCTGATGTTTTTTAAATGTTGAAGATATTTGAAATGACATACTTCAAATCTTGTGATCAGTTCCCTGATCTGCCTGACATGGTCTGGATGATTACCCAGTGTTTTCTCAAACTTATTGATGCTGGCGATTTCTGCATCCTCCAGGGAAACTTCAATGTTTGACCAGGCACTCATGACTCAGGATTCTATCTATCTTATTTTTGCTTTTAATTTCTTAATTACCAGTATGGCTTGATGCAGTACAAAATAAATACTGCCAAAGATGAAAGCCTCCTTGCCGCCATCGATAATGGTGTATTCTCCTGCATCACATAATGTATGAATTTTATCTGAAAAGCGGGTATCGGTGTAAGGATCAATTACTTTAACCTGTATTTCTTCATACTCGGTTTTAGACAATTTAAGCACCTTGTTTATGAAGATCCTGCCCTCGATTTTTTCAGCATAATCCATGCTTGGGCGATACCAGTTTCCTTTGTAATAAAAAGGTGTCCCGGCCGGCCTGGCTGAGCAGATGTCTGTCTTTACAGGATTCTTGGGATGCGGTACCCATTCGGAGAAAAGATCTTCAGCATAGAAGAGTTTCAGATTGTGCCGGAATCCGTCTCTTCTGTCAGTTGTAAACATCCAGTAAGTGTCCTCATGCTTTATGATTGTATTATCAATGCCTGCAAACCCATCCATAAGTACATGTGACTTTTCCCAGGAAAGGGGGAAATCAACAGCCTTATACATGAATACGCTGTTCGATTCATATGCTTCGGGGACCAGGTAATAATTACCACTGTGTTTAATAGGATAAGGGTATGATAGATGAAACGGTTCCTTAATAAGCTTTTGTTCAGGTCCGAAAGACTGCTCATATAAAATATAGTCCAGTTTGCCCCTGGCTTCTTTAAACGGGTATGTCTCATAAAAAATATGCAACTTGTGTTTATCGGTTTCATCTACCAGGCAGAAAGGATCTGCCAGGAACCTGTTCCTGGAGCGTAGAGGGTACCAGTCAACTTCAGGTTTTTCTTCATCCAGAAATGCTGATATTGGTGCCTTCACAACGCCGATATTCCAGTAATCAGTAAAGAAGAAGCTTCGGCTGGCTTCCCGCAGGTTATAATAGACCAGCTTTACTAAAAAAGCCAGTACCTGCCAATTCCTTGGATGGTGATATACGGGGGCCTTAGTTTCGCCCGGTTTTTCATGGAATTGATCTGTATGGCCATTCTGGATATCGATACAGAGCAAAGCAGGCCACCTGCTGGTTTCTTTATAGATCTGGTCCCTGTTCCTGGCATATGAATATTTGGTCTTAACAAAACCTTTCTTCAATACCACACCTGCATCCAGCTTATCTTTAAGCCTTTGTAATATAGCACCGGTGATTTTATCATCTTTATATATTTCCCAGAATGCCGGGGGACCGCCCCTGTAAACCTGTTCATCGTCATGATGAAAGGACCAGACTCCATATTTAGCAGCATCCAGGATCTCACCCCGGATAATGCCGAATCCAAATTTCAGGATGAAATACAGGTCAGCTTCCCTGATCTTTTCGATATCCTGATCCCTGAAATGTTGTAAATTAATGGTAGGTACTGCCTCAAGTTGTTTCAACAGATCCACCTGTTTGAAGGACCTGGACCGCTTTTTTGATAAGCGGTTAAATGCATACCATAGCATGTGCTTCAGTTTCCTTTTTCCAGATGCCGGGGGATCATCATGGACAATCAGCAGTTCGCATGATACCTTCTCGAGCGATAGAAGCTTTTTAATTGCATCTGCCTGCCATGCAGGGAAAATAATGCCCCTGCACATGATGCCAAATCTGATTTCCTGGTTCTTATCTTCTTCTGCCATACTTACCTACCCATCTTTGTTTTCCAGTTCGGTGATTTCATCCAGATGCAGTTTAAAATGCCGGAGATAGTCCACGATCCCTTCCCGTAATGAAATGAGTGTATTTTCATCATAGAACCATTGATTATCCAGTTTTGAAGGGTCCACATTTCTCATTACATGGGTGATGTGCAGGTTGGTATATTTCCACAAATGCACCAAGTTATTCCAGTCAGCCGACTCATAATCCTGGATGGCAATCCACCTGTCATTATTGCCATGGATAGCATAATTCGGGAAACGAAGCGGACTTTCCCGGTACTGCAGATGAACGATACGGTGTGTATTATTGGAAGCTGAATCCACCATATGCCCGACAATCTGCTTTATGTTGCGATCCTGGCTATTGCGTTTTCCCAGGATCAGTCCCAGGGGCATGGCTTTGAGCCTTGGTTCCCATGCTTCGAGAAGACCCTGTAGTTCCTGGCATTGTGACTCAAATTCATTCATGGCCTAATTCAGTATTAATAAAATTGTCCAGTCTTTCGGCACTGAAGATGGTCCACCCAACACTCTGGCCAACATTTTTATCCCGGGAAGCGATGTGCATCTCCCATACCACCCTGGCAGGAGTGGTATAGGTATATTCACGGATCATGCTCCAGGAGCGTTCATATCCAAATTCCTTGCTGGGACGTAAGGCTCCATAAGAAACCAGTATGTTGTTTGTTTTTTCCAGCCAGTCCACATCTCCCATGGCAAAGCTGGCAAGTCCGGTTTCACCGGTTATCCTGGATGTCCATAAAAGTTCTGCCGAGAGGTTTTCCTCATTGATCTTATATGCCGCGGCATAACTGAGTGTGGTTTCAGAGATTTTATCGAATGGTCTAGCTTTATAATTGTCATTGTTGAAAATAAACAGTGTTCCGTCCGGGGACAGGCTGGGGGAATGCTGGTGCCAGAACCAATCACCCTTATCCAGATCGATCAGTTTTGACCTGAGATTGTAAGCGTAGCCCGTGGGTTCCCCGAATATCCATTTGATATCTTTGGTGTTCCTGTCGATTTTTAAAATTGAGCTCAGATACCTGAAGTTTACTATTATGGTATTATCATCCGGATCATATAAGACAGTGTTGGCATGGCTCCAGTCTATGATGTCATGAAATCCTCTCCTGTTCCAGTAACCGCTGAATGTTTCATAGCCAATCCGCA
>JAZGGT010000666.1:0-11816 GCA_036480555.1 Bacteroidales bacterium
AGTCCCACCAGTGCAGCAGATCGCATGTTACCAATGATGGCATAGTTTTCAATCGGTAGAAAAGCCATGACTTACACTAAAATTCCAATACAATGATATAGTCTATGATATCTTTAGGAATCTCAGGGAGGGTCACCAGGATACCGTCAGCTTGCTTCTTGAACGTGATCTTTTCACCGCTGTCATAAGCAAAGGCCTTTACGACCTTTTGCCCGGCCATGGGTAAATAAAGTACAGGATCTTCAGCATCAAGAATATGCACAAATACCTTGTTATCCTTCCAGGTGCTTACTCCCCACTTCTTGGCACCGGTGGGACCGCTTCGTGTGCCATAGATGGTCTCACCATATTGTTTCATCCACATACCCATTTCCTTCAGGGTAGCCACATTTTCAGGTTGTATCCTTCCATCCGGCATGGGACCGGTATTCAACAACAGGTTAGAGTTGAGTCCAGCCGCCCTGACCAGCATATGGATCAGGTCTTCTGTCGATTTAAACTTGGTATCCTTGATATTAAAACCCCAGGATCCGTTCATGGTCTCACAGGTTTCCAGCGGTAGTTCACCGATGCCTGTCTGGTTGAACCCCATGGAATTCTGCCCGGGCAAGTCCTTTTCGAACATCTGGAAATCTTCTCCGGGAATAGGCATCTTATGATGATTGCTTCCTACCAGGGTCTGTGGCTGAAGTTTATGTATCAGTGCATATGTTTCCTCCAGCCTCCAGGGAGCATCCCACTGGTCCCACATCCCATCGAACCAGATTCCCCCGACATCACCATATTGGGTCAGCAGTTCGGCCAGCTGGGCATTCATATAATCGATGTATGTATCCCAGTCCCCCGTCTCCGGCCGCCCGGTATGATTCCCGGTCCGGCCCCTGGGATAATAATCAGGATGATGCCAGTCCAACTGAGAATAATAGAAAAACAATTTTATCCCCTGTTTATCACATTCTTCCTTGAGCATACCTATGATATCTTTTCCGTAACGGGCCCGGTCAACCACATTATAATCCGAGATCTTCGAATCATACATGGCAAATCCATCATGATGCTTTGAGGTAATGGTGATATATTTCATCCCGGCCTCTTTAACCATGGAAACCCATTCTGCAGCATCAAAAGCAACAGGGTTGAAAAAATCCGGCAATTTCTCATATTGATCAACGGGGATCTGTTTGCGATCCATGATCCACTCCGCAATCCCCATATCTCCGCCACCCCCCATCACACAGTAGACCCCCCAGTGAACGAAAAGTCCGAATTTGGCATCCTGGAACCATTCCCTGGCTTCAAGATTGGATGCTGAAGGAACATAATCTGACTGTGAAAAAACCGACACCGTGGCCAGGGTGTTCAGGACCAGACAATAAGTAATAATCCTTGATTTCATAGACGTTTTTTTATTTTAAAATTTATGAAAATCCAAAATTATGTTAAAATACACATTAATCTGTTGAAAGACTTTACAAAGGCTTATTTCTGCCTTACATTTGTATTCACAACATACCAATACCCTGGTTTCCATGAACTGATTTACATAAATCAATAATCATGAGCCTGAAACAGAAGGTCTTTAAAGAGGCAATTAATACTGTCGTTGCCTCAAAGAATCTCAGGAGGATGGCAGTGAAACAGCTCGATAGGATGATCTATAAGAGTAATATCGAGAAAGAAGGGACCCCCGCCCTTCCGAAAGAGAAACTACAAAAATACCAATACGCTTCGGCCATCTTGCATACCACCAGCAGGAATCTCGATAAGGGATTTATTAAACCAAAGGTGACCCGGAAAATGATCAGTGTTTTTACCACCGGTGATAAACTGATCACCTCCCGGGAGGGCAGGCTGAATCCTGTCAAAGAGGCTTATAAGGAAAAGTATGGCATCTATCCGCCCCTGTTCGGTGTGATCTCTCCAACAAAATCATGTAACCTGCAGTGTACCGGATGTTATGCCACCAGTGATAAAACTTCCCGGGCACAAATGGAGTTCGAGGTAACCCGGCGGGTGATCAGGGAAACACATGACCTTTTCCACAGCCGGTTTTGCACTATCAGCGGCGGGGAACCATTCATGTACAGATCGGATGGCAAGACCATTTTTGATATTTTCGAAGAATTCGATGATATGTTCTTCCTGGTCTATACCAATGGGACCCTCATCAATGAAAAGGTGGCTGCCAGGATAGCCGGATTGGGGAACGTGACTCCCTGCATATCCGTTGAAGGTTTTGAGAAGCAGACGGATGAGCGGCGAGGAAAAGGGGTCCATCAGAAGATCCTGAATGCCATAGCAGCGCTTCAGCATGAAGGTGTTCCATATGGCGTATCCATAACCGCTACCAGCCACAATATTGATGTGCTCCTGAAGGAGGATTTCTATGACTACTACTTCAGGGACCTGGGTATAACCTATCTTTTCCAGTTCCAGATGATGCCTGTGGGCAGGGGAAAAGAAGTGATTGACCTGATGATTACACCGCAACAGCGGGTGGACCTGTTTCACCTGTGGAAAAGATTGCTGGCTGAGCGAAGATACCCGGTGGCCGATTTCTGGAATTCTGGTGCCTTGTCCGATGGGTGCCTGGCTTACGGCAGGTGGCATGGCTATTTTTATGTCAACTGGCATGGTAATGTAATGCCCTGTGTTTTTGTGCCGTTTTACGAGGATAATGTACACGATCTTTATGATCGCGGACTAACCCTGGCGGATGCACTGCATTCCGATTTCTTTAAAAGGGGGAGGAAATGGCAGGTGGAACATGGATTCTCAAATCCTTATTGTAAGAAGAACGGTTTGATGCCCTGCTCTATCAAAGACCATTTTGATAATTTCAAGGAAAATATCCTTACCGATAATGCCAGGGCAGAGAATCCCAATGCCGAAGAAATGAGGAGTGATCCGGTTTATGCAGATATTCTAAGGGAATATGACAGGGAACTGGAACGCCTGACTCACAAGCTATTCGAAGAAGAATACCTGCTGGATGTTTTGAAAGAGGCTGCTGTTTAGAATCTGGACTGATTAGAACCGGGGTTGCCTGGAAATTAATTAACAGGTTTCATCTGCCAGAACGTGCCCTGGTAATAATGCCATATGGTATCAAGTCCCCTGGGAAGATAAAACTCAATATAGTTTGGCTTCAGGACCGTCCGGTTATTGAATATTTCCTTCTCGTACAGCTTCTGTATGATACCCCTTGAGTAGGCAAATACATATAGTACAGAGGAACCTTTATAATCATTGACCACGATCAGTTCTTTATCACCATCCCCGCCAAAATCATATTCCCAGACCTGGGCAATGGTTATTCTGTCCCCAATGGGAGCTGTTACCTTGCGTCCCTTGTAATCTATGGTGACATAGCACATTCCCTGGTAACATTCAGTGGTTACTGATTCTCCGGATGAAAGTGATCCCGTCACATCGGCTGTCATGGATTTCGAGGTAACAATCTCTACTGCATCTCCTTCAATTTCAAGCTTATTGATCTTTGTCTGGGCATTCAGCTGAACGGATAACAGGATGATTGAAAAAACAACGAGTACTTTGGTGATGATCGTTTTCATTGCTTTATTGGTTTTTCACAAAACGGTTATTAAATCATGATATTGTAAAGCTGGTGAATTTTACGGACAATCTATAAAAAAGTTCCCTTACCTGAATACTGCCGGCAACTGAACAACACAAAAATAGCCAAAAACCAGAAAAGCAATGATCAGTCCGGTGCCCAGCACCCAGTTGGGCCGCAGGATCTTACCCACCTCCGGCCTGTAAAGCCTCGGCAGGACAATATATAATCCTATCCCTATCCATAATGCCTGCAAGGGAGTAAGCAGCAATCCATCAAGCAGGGCTCCAAGTTTCACCAGGGCGACAGGCCGAAGATTGAAGCTGTAAACTATGATCATATTTGAAAGGAAAAAGAAAGCCAGGAACAGACGGAATTGCATCAGCCATTTAAATTTTCGGTTAAAGGCAGGAATACAGATGCGGAAACAATCCGCCAGCAAGCGGGGCCAGCCTGCCAATTGCCCTACAAGGGTACCTACGAGAGCTGCAGTACCACCCAGCAGGAAAAGGAATCCCCCGGCACTGCCCCACCGTGAAGAGAATAGCTCTGATAATTGAATTGCCACATGTTCACCACTGGGAGCCAGTTGTTCGGGTCTCAATACACCCGCACCCGCGACCATGAACCCGATAGTAATGAGGGTGCCCAGCACTATCGCCACGGAAGAATCATAATATACTATGCGGCTCCATCCCATCAGCTTTTTGGCTTCGTCTATGGTAAGTTCCTTTAATCTTACAATATCTGCAGGCTTTCCGTAGACATCCTTCCTGGTAGCCCCATAGCCTGCGCCGATCACCCAGTAGCTGTACCAGACCTGGCTGGCAAATCCACCAGCCCCCCAGCCCAGCAGCGGAAGGATCTCCTTCCA
The DNA here is from genome assembly GCA_036480555.1 of Bacteroidales bacterium. Taxonomy (GTDB): domain Bacteria; phylum Bacteroidota; class Bacteroidia; order Bacteroidales; family SM23-62; genus SM23-62. The sequence goes on from JAZGGT010000666.1 coordinate 4,452, forward strand.
TGGATTTTCACTTACACCCTGTGCCAATGCCCAATCCGGCACAGCGGGGATCTGTGGTATGAATCCGCGTAAAAATTCGGGCCATCCGGGAAATGCAACGACTGCCACCCAGAGTACTCCCAGGATCATGATCAGTACAAGAAAACTCATAACTACCTTAATCCAGTTGAATTTCCCAACCCAGGCGACCAGGAATGCAAAAAGGGTAACTATCCATCCTCCCATGGAATGGCTTATGGGCAGGATGCTGCTGAGGAATACACCAGAGGCAGTAGCTATGGATCCTACAGCAATGGTGGCTGAAATGAACTGGGCAACCAGCACGATCCAGACAGCCCAGTTCTTCGGGCCCGGCATCCGGGCGAACATATCGATCATCCCTTCCCCGGTACAAACCGTATACCTGGCACCACTCATGCCTATCCAGAATTTAAGGAATATGCCGCTGACGATCACCCACATGATCCCGGTCCCGAAAATGGCACCATTTCGTGTGGCCAGGATGACTTCACCGGATCCTATATACTCCGAGGCCCATACGATGGATGGCCCCAGAACAGCAAGAATGGCAAGACCTGTAAGGGGGGTTTTGATGGAATTTTCCGGAACCATCCGTGAAAGATAGTAAAAACAAAGTTTTCATTTGAACTGATATTGATTAAACGGGGCTGAAAATCTTGCAAGCAACATTTATAGGCCCCTTCTTTAATCAATATCAGTTACAGATAATAACCATTAATCATTCCCAGATAGTGCCGGGAAATTGGATGGCAGGGAAAGTAAATTTTGCAGGCCAATTAAATAATAAATCTCAATCTGTAAAGGGTGTTAAATTAGTTACCTATATTTTGCAGTTATTGCTGCAAAATTCAGCAACGTTTAACACCCTTTGCAATACGAAAACTGTAATTTATTGTATTACTGAGGATTATTTCTTTTTCGTATCATCGGATCTGCCGGCGGACCCGGAAATGGATTCCCTCATATCCGTATCGGCCTGGATGTTCTTGAATTTATAATAATCCATGATACCAAGATTTCCCTGTCTGAATGCATCTGCCATGGCCAGCGGGATCTCGACCTCGGCTTCAATTACCTTGGCCCTGGCTTCCTGTGCCTTGGCAACCATCTCCTGCTCGAGGGCGACGGCCATTGCACGGCGCTCCTCAGCTTTGGCCTGGGCAATGTTCTTATCCGCCTCAGCCTGGTCAGTCTGCAGTATTGCGCCAATGTTTTTTCCAATATCCACATCGGCAATATCAATAGACAGGATCTCGAAGGCTGTACCGGCATCCAGTCCCTTTTCAAGCACCACTCTCGAGATGGAATCGGGATTTTCCAGCACGGCTTTGTGGGAGTCAGCTGAACCGATAGAAGAAACAATTCCTTCACCTACCCTTGCAAGAACGGTTTCCTCACCGGCACCACCAACCAGTTGTTTAATGGCTGCACGCACCGTAACCCTTGCCTTGGCGACCAGCTGTATACCATCCTTGGCAACAGCAGTCACAGGAGGTGTATCGATCACCTTTGGATTAACTGACATTTGAACCGCTTCAAATACATCACGGCCGGCCAGGTCTATGGCAGTTGCCATCCGGAAATTCAGCTCTATATTGGCCTTAGAGGCCGAGACAAGGGCATGGATAACTCTTTCCACATGCCCGCCGGCCAGGAAGTGTGCTTCCATTTCGTCCCGCTTGACCTCCGCTAAACCCGCCTTATGGGCTTCGATCATGGCCCTGACTATAACGGTTGGCGGCACCCTTCTCCAGCGCATCAGGATCAGCTGAAGCAGTGATATCCTTACCCCTGAGATCAGGGCTGAGAACCAGAGTCCCACCGGTATGAAATAAAAGATGATCCATAAGCCAATGATGGATCCAACAATAATGACAACATAAATTCCTACAGGTCCCATATCTATTCTTTTTTAATTGGTTTTATAATGACTTGTGTGTTTAATACCTTAATTACTTCCACCGGGGTATGCTGGTCTAAAAAGCCCCTCTGGGACTTACCTTCCACGACCAGGCCGTTGATCAAAACTTTACCGATGGGTGCCATGCGGGTGATGGACTCACCCCTGTCTCCCACTTTGACGGTTTCATTTTCCAGGCCTACCTCAACCTTTCCCTCAAGATCCTTTTTCAGCATCAGGCGGTTCCATGTCTTGGCCCTCAGGGCGTATACAAACATGCCAATGGTCAGGATCAATGTGGCAATCAGTGTATAATTACCGACGGTATTGCCATGTGTCTTATAGGACATGTACACTGCAACACCCATAAGTATCGCCCCGCCTATGCCAGCAATAGTGACCCCTGGGATCAGCAGGAACTCTACAATGAAAAGCAGGATCCCGAGTACGATTATAATGATGATTGCTAATATAGACATATAGATGAATGAAGATAGATTAATCAATTGTGGCTTTCAGTCCCTTTCCCACCAATGCATGCCTCATGGGACGGAGGAGATCAAAGGAGCCCTTTTTTACATCACATTTTCCCTTATAATGAATCAGATAAGTACACTGTTCTGCCTGCTCGGTAGTATGTTCACAAATATCGATAAGTGATTCGATCACAAATTCGAATGTATTCACATCATCGTTATGCAGGATCAGAGAACTCTCTTCATCCCCATCCACATCATAGAATTCCTCTAATTCCGGAAACTCTCTCAATTTCTCTTTTTCAGCCATGCTCCCCAAATCGGTTATGCGACAAAAATAAGCATTTCTTTCCTAATTCACATGCATGGATGTTTAAGGATGCCTTTCCAGTTCCTGCAGTTTTTTAAATGTTCCCTTCGTTCCGCTATAATATCCGATGATAAAGGCATCCGTGTGTCCATAGGCCCTGACCTTTACCAGGGCAGTCCTGGCATCTTCGTATCTGTAAAATTTTCCAACGAAAAATCTTATCAGGTTCTTTTCAGGTATTTTTTCAGTGGTGATGGGGGAAAGTCCCTTAAAATGATCCGGAGCCAGCCGATTCTTGTATACGGCCAGCTGGATCCGGTAAAATACACCGGCAGGAAGAGGATAATCATATTCGAATATCTGTGCTGCACTGTAAGGGGTTTGATTGTATATTTTGAAGTTAAACCCGGTGCCGGATTGGTCAAGCTCAGGCTCGTCTGATATAGACAGGGCTTCCGTTTTTTCATTCAGTTTGGCCAGGAAATCATCATTGAGCCTGTATTGATAAACGGTAATGCCATCCAATACGGTGTCCTTTACGAGATAGGGACTCCGTTGCTTTTCAACGGGAAGCCTGCTATTCATATAAGCAAAATGAACCCTGGCCATTTCCCTGTAGATCCCGGTACTGTCCTCTGCCTCGGCTATCCTCCTCTGCAAAGCTATACCCTCCGCAGGATCATCCATCTTCATGACTTCCTTCCTCCATTCAATGGAAAGCTCATACAATGAATCTGCCCGTTGCTGATATGTGATCGCCCTGTCAAGGAAACCATTTAAGGTCTTGTCTTCATAAAAGACCTGGGTGGTATCCGCCGGAATTGCGTACAAGCCATCCTGTGAGCAGAGCAACAGGATGATCCAGAGCAAGCTGTATCTTTTATGTGTTACCATGCAACATATATTTCATCCCGGATGCCATTAAGATATGGTAAAAATATTAACAATTTGTTTATAGGAGAAGAACCAGGGATGGAATTTCTCTCAATCTTTGTAATTTTACAATCACTTATTATAAGAAAATCATAATGAAAGAACTGGCAGAAGGTATGAAGGCACCTGATTTTTCAGGCAAGGACCCGTCGGGAAATGAAATCTCTCTGCAGGACCTGCAGGGCAGGAAAGTGATTCTCTACTTTTACCCGAAAGATGATACACCGGGTTGTACGACTGAATCATGTAACCTGAGAGATAATTACAGGAGGCTGATAAAGAAAGGATTTGAGGTAATCGGAGTCAGTGCAGACAGTGAAAAATCGCATCAGCGCTTTATCGATAAGTATGATCTTCCCTTCAACCTGGTTTCTGACACAGGCAGGGAGATACTGAAGGCCTATGGGGCATGGGGACTTAAAAAATTGTATGGGAAAGTATACGAAGGCATCCTCCGGAAAACATTTATCATTGATGAACAGGGAGTGATCCTTAAGATCATCAACAAGGTCGATACTAAAAACCATACTGACCAGATACTGGATGCACTTGAAGGCTGAGATCACAAGCCTCCCGGCATAAAAACATTAATCCAATCATAATGAGCGAAGAATCGAACGGCAACAAAATCAAACAGGAGAAACTAAAAGCATTGCAACTAACGCTGGATAAAATTGAGAAGGGCTATGGCAAGGGCGCCATCATGAAATTGGGTGACAGTGCCATAGAAAATGTAGCCTTTATTCCATCCGGGTCCATCGCCCTTGATGTTGCCCTCGGGGTCGGGGGATATCCCAGGGGAAGGGTAATTGAGATCTACGGCCCGGAATCTTCTGGAAAAACGACCCTGGCTATCCATGCCATTGCAGAAGCGCAGAAAGCCGGAGGCATTGCAGCATTCATAGATGCTGAACATGCCTTCGACCGCTTCTACGCAGAAAATCTTGGAGTAGATGTTGAGAACCTCTATATTTCCCAGCCGGATAACGGGGAACAGGCCCTGGAAATTACCGATCACCTCATCCGTTCCGGCGCCATCGACATTATTGTGATCGATTCGGTGGCGGCCCTTACCCCGAGATCGGAGATCGAAGGTGAGATGGGTGATTCCAAAATGGGCTTACAGGCAAGGCTGATGTCCCAGGCCTTACGCAAGCTTACAGCCAATATCAGCAAGACCAATACTACCTGTGTTTTTATCAACCAGCTGAGAGAGAAGATCGGTGTAATGTTCGGAAACCCCGAAACCACTACAGGCGGCAATGCATTGAAATTCTATTCATCTGTCCGCATTGATATCCGGCGGATCGGGCAGATAAAGGATGGTGATGAGGTAAAAGGAAACCGTACTAAGGTGAAGATTGTCAAGAATAAACTCGCCCCACCCTTTAAAAAAGCCGAGTTTGATATCATATATGGAGAAGGCATATCCCGGACCGGGGAGTTGATAGACCTGGGCGTTGACCTGGAGATTATCAAAAAAAGCGGATCATGGTTCAGCTATGCTGATACCAAACTAGGTCAGGGAAGGGATGCTGTTAAGAACTTAATGCTTGACAACCCGGAACTGGCGGAAGAAATTGAGACCAAGATCATAGAAGCCTTTAACGGGGCTAAAAAATAGACCCGAATTCTTGTCCACATTAAATTAATGCTATGAATCGTTATTTTCTTTCTGTCCTGCTCTGCGCAGGTATCCTAGTATCCTCATGTACCCAGGCTCCTGAAGAAGAAGCTGGCATTGTAGGGGATTTCTCAGGGGCCCTCACCCAGGAAGAGATCGCCGGGGGCATACTGACCGCGGAGATCCTTTGGAAGTTCGGCAGGCTTGGCAGCATGAACCTTTCCCCCGATGGAAAAGAAGTCCTCTATACCGTTGCCAGGTATGATGTGGGAACAAACAAAAGCATCAGCGATATTTTTAAAATTTCAACAGGAGGCGGTGAACCAACCCGGCTGACAGACGGAGCAGGGAAATATTATAGTCCCACGTGGTTCCCGACCGGGGATAAGATCGGGTTCCTCACCGGTGGTCAATTATGGGAAATGGGACCTGATGGCAATGGGAAAAAGCAGGTATCTTTCTTCGGGTCCGATATCAACAGCTTTGACTGGTCACCCGATGGCTCCAATATCCTGCTTACGATGGATGTGAAGCTTGAGAAGACACCCCGGGAGGTCTATCCGGATCTGCCAGAAACCAATGTAAGGATCATTGATGACCTGATGTACCGGCACTGGAATGCATGGCATGACTATGCATATAGCCATATTTTCGTGGCCACTTATGATGAAACTGGGCCGGGGGAACCACTGGACATTATGGAGGGTGAGCTTTGGGATGCCCCGCTGGCTCCTTATCATGATGATGCTGAGATCACCTGGAGTCCGGATGGGAAGCAGATCGCCTATACCTGTAAGAGAATGAAGGGCAGGGAGTATGCCATGAGCACCAACTCAGATGTATACCTTTATGACCTGGTATCCGGTGAAACAAAAAACCTGACGCCAGGAATGCCCGGATACGACAAATACCCATCTTTTTCGGAAGATGGCAGCAAGCTGGCCTTTCAGAGTATGGCAACACCCGGGTACGAAGCGGACCAGGTAAGACTTTTTGTGATCGACCTTGCAAGTGGACAGATGGAATACTGGACAGAAGGTTTTGACCAGAATGTGGACCATGTCATATGGAAGGGAAATAAACTTTATTTCATCAGCGGTATCCATGCCACCTTCCAGCTATATGAGATGGATGCTGAGAGCAAGGATATCCGGCAGATCACAAAGGGACATCATACTTATGGATCCTTTGCCCTCGCAGGGGATGTGATGGTAGCAACCAGGCAGGATATCGCCTATTCTACGGAAATTTTCCTGGTGGATCCTGTCAGCGGCCAGGCAAGCCAGCTGACGAATACCAATAAAAATATCTATGACCATATCAAAGTTCCGAGATACGAGGAGCGATGGGTAAAAACAACAGACAATAAGGACATGCTGGTTTGGGTAGTCTATCCACCAAATTTTGATGCCAATAAAAAATACCCGGCCATCCTGTTCTGTGGCGGCGGTCCCCAGAATGCCATTAACCCTGATTTTCACTATCGCTGGAATTTCCAGCTTATGGCAGCCCATGATTACATTATGGTGATACCCAACCGCAGGGGACTCCCGACATTTGGCCAGGAGTGGAACCTGCAGATTTCGACTGATTACGGAGGACAGAACATGAAAGATTACCTGAGCGCCATTGATGCATTGAGTGCTGAGCCCTATGTTGATGAAGAAAGGCTCGGCGCCATCGGGGCAAGTTACGGAGGGTATTCGACCTTCTACCTTGAAGGCATCCATGAAGGAAGGTTCAAAACTTTTATTTCCCATTGCGGGATCTTCAACCTGGAAAGCATGTACACCGCCACAGAGGAGACCTTTTTTGTGAATTTTGACAATGGCGGGCCCTACTGGGCGAAGCCCACCCCGAGGAATTACAAGTTCTCCCCCCACAGGCATATAGATAAATGGGATACCCCCATCCTGATCATAACAGGTGAGATGGACCTCAGGGTACCCTATACCCAAAGTCTGGAGGCATACAATGCAGCCCGGTTGAGGGACATACCTGCCAGGTTGCTCATATTCCCTGAAGAAACACATTTCGTGACGAAACCCCAGAATGCCATACTATGGCAGCGGGAGTTTTTCGGCTGGCTTGATAGGTGGCT
>JAZGGT010000667.1:0-2461 GCA_036480555.1 Bacteroidales bacterium
CATGGCAGAACACCGTGGCATGTTGAATGAATGGACAAAACAGGAAGATTAAAATCAATGCTTTACCTGTCTGCCCGGTTTCAGAAAAGGATAATCTCATCCCAGACATTCTTGTTAACCGGGATGCCATTATTAAGGTTTTCGGTCCGGGTAAGCAGAATCTGCTCTCCCGGATAACGAACAGCTGCATCAGGGCCATCGGGGACAGATTCTTTCAGGTCGGCAATGATGTCCGAAATGGCAGTCTCAATGGCAGGGAAATTACTGAGTTTTTTAATATCGATGGCAATAAATACCTGTGAGACACCATATTCTGCTTCACGTTTGCTGATCTGCTGTGTTGAGATCCCGGCAGATAAGATGGTAGCCAATATATCGAGCAGCAAGGAAAGGCCTGCCCCTTTCCAGTAACCGATGGGCAAGGCACGCCAGCTTTCAAGGATGGCTGCCGGGTCATCTGTCAACTCGCCCTCCAGGTTAAAGCCACCCGGGAAAGGCATTCTTTTACCTTCCAGTTGTGCAGCTTCCATTTTCCCATATGAAAATTGCGTCATGGCAAAATCAAGTACTATTGCTTCCTTCTTATAGGGCACGGCAAAGACAAGCGGATTATTTCCCAGCCGTCTGTCCCTCGCTCCCCAGGCCGGCATGTTTGCCTCTGTATTGGTCCAGCCAATAAAGACGAATCCGTTTCCTGCAGCCTGCCAGCCGTATGTCCCGCCACGCATCCAATGGTTGGTTTCTGCAATGGCAACGCATCCCATCCCATTTTCTTCCGCAATTTCCATGGCGCGATTGGTACAGAATTCGGCGTTCAGGGGACCGGGTGCCAGTCTTCCGTTCCATTGTTCCAGGACGCCCGCAGCATGGATTAATTCAGGTTTTGCGCTGACATCTATATATCCTTTTTTGATATAATCGATGAACCTGGGGAAACGATATACGCCATGTGAATAAATACCTTCCAGGCTATTAGCCGAGAAGATACCGGCACATTTTTCAGCATGTTCGCTGGCTAGTCCATACTTCAATAAGATCCGCTTAAACACTGATTGCATTTCGTGGTAAGGAATTCTGATGGTATTCATAGCTCAAGGTTTTCCATTAAGGTGTGCAAATGACTGTTCAATAATATGAATATTTGAACAGAATCAGGTAATTTTATACGAATTGCCAAAACTGACAAGCCCAAATAATTACTTTTATGAAATTATACTAATCACCAATTAACTTAAACCATGAAAAGAACAAAATCATATCTGATACCTGTCATCTGTGCCGGCGTATCATGAAAAGAACAAAATCATATCTGATACCTGTCATCTGTGCCGGCGTATTGTTTTTCAGCAGCGGTATGAATGCTGCTAAATCTATAGAGGTCGGGGATCTTACCAGCGAGTATTTCTCAAACCCCATGGGCATTGGCACAACTGCTCCGAGGTTATCCTGGATACTAAATTCCGGGGTTCAGGACCAGGTGCAGACAGCCTACCAGGTCCTGGTAGCTTCATCCACGAAAATGCTGACCGAGAAAAAAGCAGATTTCTGGAACAGCGGGAAAGTGGAGTCGGACCAGAGCATACTGGTCGGATATGCTGGTGATGTCCTGGGATCGAAGGATATTTGCTGGTGGAAAGTCAGGGTATGGGACAAGAACGGGAAGGCCTCCGCCTGGTCTGAGCCTGCCAGCTTTGAAATCGGATTGCTAGCCGCCGCCGACTGGAAAGCGGACTGGATCAAATCCTCCATCTGGTTTTCAGAAGTCTATCATCCCAGTCCCATGTTCAGAAAGGAATTCAACCTTGGCAAGGAAATAGCATCTGCCAGATTGTATGTCTCCAGCCTGGGACTGTACGAGGCGGAGATCAATGGTGAGAAGGTGGGGGACCAGGTACTGACGCCCGGGTGGACCAGCTTTCACAGCAGGGTCCAGTACCAGACATATGATGTAAGCGCCATGCTCTCCACCGGTGGGAATGCCATTGGCATTACCCTGGGCAACGGCTGGTACAGGGCTTTCAGGGGCTTCAGGCCAAACGATGAAAACCTGGGCAGGGAAAGCCTTGATGTGATTGCCCAACTCGAGGTAACATACACAGATGGCAGCACCGGGGTGGTGCTCACAGATGAAAGCTGGAAGTCTGCCATGGGACCCATACTCAAGTCCGTGATCTATGACGGGGAGACCTATGATGCCCGGCTAGAAAAGCCCGGATGGAGCAAGGCAGGCTATGATGACAGTGACTGGAAAGGGACCGAAGAAGTCAGGAATGATAAAAACCTGATCGTTTATCCCGCCTCAGTACCCATGCGGAAACTGGAGGAACTTACACCAGTAGAGATCATGGTTACCCCCGAGGGTGATACTGTGGTGGACATGGGTCAGAACATGGTGGGATGGATCAGGCTGAAGGTTGATTGTCCCAAAGGAACGACCATCACCCTTCGCCATGCCGAAGTA
>JAZGGT010000668.1:0-10367 GCA_036480555.1 Bacteroidales bacterium
TCAACATCCAGGAAGGGCCGGGTCAGGTTCCGTTCAGATCTCTGGTCATTATACTCCAGTATGACAAAGTCCCGTTTGATGGCATATTCCCCGGCAATCAGGCTTCCCAGGTGTTGGGCAACATCTACTTGTCCCCCGGGATTATACCGCAGATCCACAATAATGTCATCGATCTGATTATCCTGAAATTGCTTAAAAACGACATCAAGTTCTTCCAAAGATGTTACCAGGAAGTGCTGGTAAACCAGGTAGCCGACTTTGGTGTCATTGAGATTGATGATATCACTGTAGAGGACAGAATTTATGGTCACAATCTGCTTTTCAATGTCCAGGTTTATTGTCTGTCCCCCAGGCTTCCTGAAAGTAAAGGAATTCACCACACCCACCTCATTATCACCGAGCAGGCTGTCAAGGTTGGTCTCGTTTGTAATGTTCTCACCATTGATGCTCAGTATTTGCCAGCCCCTCTCAACCCCCTGATTTTCAGCCGGTGAATCATTATAAACCCAGCCGGTCCACAGGCTTCCATCAACATCACCGATCAGACCGACCCCGTGACCGATATATTCTCCACGTCCATAATACATGTCATATTCTTCTGTAGACATGACATAACTCCATCTGTCAGTCGGACTGTAGCGCAAGGCGTCAAGCAGTGCGTTCAGGGAATGATAATCATCAGGATTTACATCTGGCATGATATCGTACCAGAGATACCATTCTTTCATGATATCATACAGGACAGTCCTGGTAAGTTTGTTCTGCTCCGGATTCAGGATATCCCTCTCACAGGTGATTACCAGGAAGGCAATACAAACCACCAGCAGTCCATGGATTAAACGGTATGGTTTAACTATTCTCATATTAATATTAAATCAAACGGAGTTTTTCAATTAATATTCCTACAACAATTAACGATAAACCGATGAGAGAGGTTACATAAATTGTCTCGCCGACGAAATAATGTATAAAGACCAGAGAGAGAAAGGGAGCGATATATACAAGGTTACTGATTTTATCATTGCTTGCGGTTAACTTCATGGCCTTGATCCACAGGATAAATGTGATACCCATTTCGAATATACCTGCATATACAGCCAGTGTTATCCCGGTCATGTCCAGGTTACGAAAATCATTGAAAATCAGAATGAATAAGGTGATGTATACGGATGCGAAGAAGAAATTGAGCAATAGCTGCAGGGTTTCATTCATGCCTTTTTTGACATTGTAGATCCAGTAAAGTGACCATATCAGTGAACTGCCGGCAGCCAGCATTACGCCAAGCGGTTCCTTGAAGGCCAGTACACCGGGTTCTCCCTGGGATGAAATGAAGTAGACACCGATGAAACTGATAAACAGGGCTATAAAGCTTTTAGAGGAGATTTTTTGTTTGAGCAGGATTACCGAGAGGAATACCAGTACGATAGGCCAGACCATATTCAGGGGCTGGGCTACCTGGGCAGGTAATATCTCGTAGGCCTTGAAAAGCACCAGGTAATAGGCAAACGGACTGAGGGCGCCCATTAATGCAGAAAAAGCAATATCCTTCTTTTCAAGGGATCTCACTTGTTTCAGATTGCCCCGGAAAAGATTGATAATTAACAGAATAAACAGGGAGGTCCAGCTGGCAAAAAACAGAAATTGGATGAAGTTAATATGCTGCAGGCCAACTTTGAAAGCCGAGGCTACGGTGGACCAGAAAAAGATGGCTATGCCTGCATATAAGTATGCCTTTCTTTGATCTGTCACGGCATCTGATTTGATATCAGATCGAATCCGGTATAAGGTTGAAGTATTTCAGGGATTTTTATTCCATCCGCTGTCTGGTTATTCTCAAGCATGGCAGCCACTATCCTTGGCAGGGCAAGGGCGCTTCCGTTCAGGGTATGTGCCAGTTGTGTTTTCTTGTCACCCTCGTCCTTAAACCTGAGTTTCAGCCGGTTTGCCTGATATGATTCAAAGTTGGAAACGGAGCTGACTTCCAGCCATTTCCCCTGTGCGGCTGCATAGACCTCAAAATCGTAGGTCAGGGAAGATGTAAAACTGATATCACCACCGCATAATCTCATAACGCGATAGGGTATGCCCAGTTTGACAATGAGACCTTCGATATGGGAAGCCATCTCCTCGAGTGTCTGGTATGAATGGCCGGGGTGTACGACCTGAACAATCTCTACCTTGTCGAACTGATGAAGCCGGTTCAGTCCCCTTACATCTTTCCCCCAGGAACCTGCCTCCCTGCGGAAGCAGGGTGTATAAGCTGTATATTTTACCGGCAGGTCTTTTGCCCTCAGGATCTGGTCCCTGAACATATTGGTTACCGGGACTTCCGCGGTTGGTATGAGGTAATAATCGTCAGCCTGAATATGGTACATCTGTCCTTCCTTATCGGGAAGTTGTCCTGTTCCAAACCCTGAGTCTTCATTCACCATCAGGGGAGGCAGCACCTCTTTGTACCCTGATGCAATATTTTCATCCAGGAAGAAATTGATCAGAGCTCTTTGCAGCTTTGCCCCTTTACCCTTGTATACGGGGAAACCGGCGCCCGTCAGTTTATTACCCAGCTCAAAATCAATGATATCATAACGCGAGATCAGGTCCCAATGGGGAACAGAGCCGGCTGCTAAAACAGGTAGCCTGCCGCCTTCCCTCACCTTTTCATTGTCGGCTTCTCCTTTTCCTTGTGGGACTGATACGTGGGGGATATTGGGTACCTGTACCAGGAGTTCCTGCAGGGTTGAGATGGTATTTTGCTGAGCCTGCTGAAGTTGCCTGATCTCTTCTTTCAAGCGGGCAGTGGCTTCTTTGGCCTCATCTGCTGCCACCTTTTTACCCTCCTTGTAGAGTGCTCCGATCTCTCTTGATCTGGCATTCAGTTCCGCCTGCAAATTATCCTGTTTTACCTGGAGGGACCTTCGCTCGTTGTCTTCGCTGATAATCGCATCAATGATTTCAGCCTGGTGGAAATTTTTAACTTTTAATCTTTCGATCAAATGGTCCCTCTGCTCACGGATAAAGGAGATCGACAACATGGTACGCTCTGCTAGTCTTCAACAGGAAGGACGGAAACGAAAGATTTGTTGTTGGCTCTTTTTTTGAAATTAACAGTGCCGCTAATTAGCGCAAATAAAGTATGATCCTTGCCAATACCTACATTCTCACCTGGATGGTGCACAGTACCACGCTGGCGTACAATGATATTCCCAGCTTTTGCAAACTGACCACCATAGAGTTTAACCCCTAGTCTTTTGCTTTCTGATTCCCTACCATTTCTTGAGCTTCCAGCTCCTTTCTTATGTGCCATGGCTATTTATGGTTTTAATTTTAACTATTCCTTGGTTTCTTTTCCGGCATCAGGTTTCTTAGCTGCAGACTTTTTAGCCGCTGGTTTAGCAGCAGTTGATTTAGCAGCACTTGGTTTTTTTGCTGCAGGTTTGGCTGTTGCAGTCTTTTTGGCAGCGGGCTTTTTTGCTGCAGTCTTGGGTGCAGAGGCTGTACCGGCCGGTTTTTCCTCTTTGGCTGTTGCCGTTTTTGCAGGCTTTTTAGCTGCCGGTGAAGCTTTCGCGGCTGCCGGTGCCGCTGTTGCGGTTTTTGGTTTGGATTCCTTGACCGCAGCCTTCTCAATGATGTCTTCTATTTGTATCTCGGTCAGATACTGCCTGTGTCCTGTCCTTACCTTATAACCCTTACGACGCTTCTTTTTAAACACCTTGATCTTGTCTCCCCTGGGATGGGAAATTACCTTACCGCTGATCATGGCTCCTTTGATGGTCGGTTCACCTATGACCACGCTTTTCTCATTATCAATCAGGAGAACTTTATCAAAGCTCACAGATTCACCTTCCTTTTCCTCCAACCGGTGAACAAATATCTTCTGGTCTTTCTCCACCTTGTATTGCTGACCTGCAATATTTACAATCGCGTACATCCTGTTTGGTTTTTCAATTTTCAAATCCCCGAAACTTGGGAGTGCAAAAATATAAAAGTTTAGTACAACTGCAAAGATTTTAACCTGACTTTTAACAGTATTTCTAAAATCCCTGACAGGCAGATCTCATTTATAATGAACGAGATTGAAATTTTCCTGACTAAAAGAATGATTTCATTATATTTGTGAGAATGGAATCGCATAAGGATCTGCATCTATCATAAGTATTATGAGTAAGATTAAACTGAATGTTCTTGGGATCTCCTACAGTCAGACACAATCCGGGGCGTATGCACTGGTACTGACTGAAGAGAGTGGAGACAGAAGAATACCTATCATTGTTGGAGGATTTGAAGCCCAGTCGATCGCCATCCAGCTGGAGGGATTGAAACCACCGCGTCCCTTAACACATGATCTTTTTATGAATTTTGCCAATTCCTACAATATTGATCTGCTGGAAGTAAATATCCACAAACTCGAGGAGGGTGTATTCTATTCTAAATTACTATGTGATAACGGGGAGAAGAAATTATCCATAGATACCCGGACTTCAGATGCGATTGCACTGGCACTTCGCTTCAAATGCCCCATATATACAACTGAAGAGATCATGGAAAGGGCAGGGATTGTGCTGGAATTCGGGAGTGAGGAAAAGTCAAGCAGCCTTACTGAGAATATATCAGCATCTGATTCTGTCACCCCATCATCTGTGTCGTCGACCGAGTATGAAGACTTTACCACTCAGGAACTAAATGAAATGTTGAAAGAGGCCATTGGTAATGAGGACTACGAGAAAGCCTCTTTGATCAGGGATGAGCTCAACAAGAGGACTGAAAGTTAATATTATTGATGAATGAAGTTTTTATTATCCTTTGTTTATCTGCTGATACTCAACGGGAACCTTACATTCGGTCAATCACAGGAAAATCCCATCCAGGATACCTCTAAAGCCCTCTCTATTGATACTGCCGTAACAGCAGTGGTACAGGAGAAACCTGGTCTGATCGATGAATCAAATGTCATTGTTCCTCGCGATGAACGATTCAACTTCAGCCTGGTAAAGATCCTCAGGGGACTGATGGGCATGCTGGTCCTGATATTGATCGCCTGGATTTTCAGTTCAAACCGGGGTGCCATCAACTGGCGGGTTGTGTTTATGGGACTCGCCATACAGCTGATCCTTGCCATTGGCATTCTCTGGATACCACCAGTTCAGATCTTTTTCGAATTTGTCGGGAAACTTTTTGTCAAGATACTTGATTTTACCTATGCGGGGACTGAATTCCTGTTTAAGTCGAATGAGTCAGGGATCATAGAAAAACCATTGCTTAACTTTGCCATTACCATTTTGCCAACCATCATCTTCTTTTCAGCACTTACCAGCGTCCTGTTTTATTTCGGGATCATTCAATTCGTTGTGTACGGAATGGCCTGGGCACTCAGCAGGGTGCTTCGGATTTCAGGTGCTGAAAGCCTTTCCGTTGCAGGGAATATTTTCCTGGGACAGACCGAGTCTCCGTTTATGATCAAGGCTTATCTTGAGAAAATGAACCGGTCTGAGATGCTGTTGGTAATGTCGGGCGGCATGGCAACACTGGCCGGAGGAGTACTGGCCGTATATATCAGTGTGCTGGGTGGAACTGATCCGGTGCAACGCCTGATGTTTGCCAAGCACCTGCTGGCTGCATCTGTCATGGCAGCTCCCGGGGTCATTGTCGTTTCAAAGATATTGGTGCCCCAGACCGAGGATATCAAGAAAGTGATGAAGATCCCCAGGGAACAAATTGGCAAAAATGTACTGGATGCTATTTCCAGGGGAACGGGTGAGGGACTGAGACTGGCTGTTAATGTGGCGGCCATGTTACTGGTATTCCTCGCCTTTATTGAAATGATTAATTTTGTTTTCCTGAAGATAGGAGACTGGACAAGCCTGAATGATGCCATCGCTAATATTACAAACGGTCAATATGAGAAGCTATCCCTTGAATTTGTGCTGGGTTATGCATTTGCACCTTTAATGTGGCTAATAGGTGTGGCAACTGAAGATATCACCCTGGTTGGCAGGCTGTTGGGTGAGAAAATCATCCTTACGGAATTCATCGGATACATGAGCCTGGCCGACCTGAAAGCAGCAGGAAGCTTTGCGGAATCTAAATCTATCATCATGGCCACTTACATATTGTGTGGATTTGCTAATTTTGCATCTATAGGGATTCAGATCGGAGGGATCGGATCCCTGGCACCGGGACAGCGTGTACTTCTTTCTCAATTCGGTATGCGTGCCCTCCTGGCTGGTACTTTGGCATCACTATTATCGGCCACTATCATTGGAATGTTGCTGGGATAAGTCAGACCGGCGTTTAAAACTGAGCATGGATGCAGATCAAAAAATAGAGGAATTACAAACAAAAATTGCCGCATTAGAGGGTAAGATCCTGAGTGCAGGTGAAGCTGCAAAATATCAGGAACAACTTGAATTCCTGGCCAATACAGCCCTCGATTTTCTGGGACAGACTGATCAGTCAGATATCTTTGAATATATCGGGAATAAACTTGTTCTGCTGATCGATGATGCCATAGTGATCGTCAATTCATTCGATGAGGCTGCCATGGAACTGCAGGTCAGGTTTATTGGTGGAGGGGAAGGCATAGTGGATAAAATTGTTGCGGTCCTGGGCAGGCAGCCACTGCAACAGGCTGTAATCCTGACCGAAGATACCATGCAGAAGATGTTCAAGTCCGCCAACAAGTTATTTCAATTCGAGGGAGGTCTTCATGAATCTTCTGACGGAAACATACCGAAACCGGTAGCCGGCACACTTGAAACACTGATCCAGGCCAATGAAACTTATGGCATTACCTTTGAACGGGGTGGAGAATTATACGGTACAGCCACCATCATTACCAAGGGAGACAGCAGGCTGGAGGATCCAAAGGTCATCGAAGGGTTTATATTTCAATGTTCCATTGCCCTCTACAGGCAGCATATGGAAACAGAATTAAGGAAGGCTAAAAAGGAGGCTGAGGAATCTGATAAATTAAAATCCGCATTCCTCGCCAATATGTCACATGAGGTCCGTACACCCATGAACGGAATAATGGGACTGGCACACCTGCTTGCAAATCCTGACATTAACAGTGAGACACAGCAGGAATATGTAAACCTGATCCTCAGCAGTGGCAATGTGCTTATCAGCCTGCTGGATGATATCATGGATGTTTCCAGGATAGAAGCCAATCAGGTAGTGGCAAGCAAGGAAAATTTTCATTTGAATGAGCTGATCAAGGAATTGCACGGGTTTTTCTCCACGGAGCTCGAAGTGATGGGGAAGAAAGTCCTTGAATTATGCTACAAGGTTGCCCTGGATGATTCATCTTCAATGATCAATACCGACCGCGTCAAACTCAGACAGGTCCTCGTTAATCTCCTGAGCAACGCATTAAAATTTACCGATACCGGACGGATTGAATTCGGGTACCGGCTACAAAAGGACCAATCCCTGTTATTTTACGTTTCTGATACCGGCATCGGCATAAGCCATGAGAAACAAAATAGCATATTTGAACGGTTCGTACAGGCGGATGATTCACTGTCCAGGCATTTTGGCGGATCCGGACTCGGACTGTCCATTTGTAAGGGTTTTGTTGATTTACTGGGGGGAAGGATTTGGGTTGATTCTTCACCAAACAAAGGGGCAAGATTCTATTTTACCATTCCGGATGTGAATCAATCAGGAAAGACTGATGATAAACCTGCCAGCCAGGGACTTAAAGCCAGTGACAGGAATTGGGAAGACAAGACTATCCTGATCGTTGAGGACGATCATATAAATTATCAGTTGCTTGAAGTGGTTCTTAAGAGAACAGGGGTGAACCTGTTGCATGCTGTTACCGGTTTGGATGCAGTGAGGTTTTGTGAGGAGCAGCAGAATATTGACCTGGTTTTGATGGATGTTCAGTTACCGGAGATGAACGGATTTGAAGCCATTAAACTGATCAAGCAGAGCAAGCCTGATATTCCCATCATTGTTCAAACGGCCAATTCCATGAATGAGGAAAAAAACAGGGCTGATGAGGCAGGATGCCAGGGATTCATGACCAAACCCATCAGTCTGAATAGATTTATGTCTGAGGTAGACAAGTTCATGCAGAAAGCCTGACCTTTCATGGATTGGGCCTGGATCATATCGATTCCTGTCTTCAGTGCCTACGCTATCCGGATACTTTCCTACCTGCAGGGATGGAAAAAAACTGCCCGGTCAGATGTTAATAAGGGTATATCAGCTGATGGAAGAGCATCGATTGTCGTACCGGTCAGGAATGAAGCAACCCAGATAGGATCCTTGCTCGAGGATCTGCTAAAACAACACTATCCTGAAGACCAATATGAGATCATTATTGTAAATGATCATTCAACAGATCATACGGCAGGGGTCGTGAATTCCTATACCTACAGATATGCCAACATACGGCTGATTGAACTTGAAACAGGAGAATACGGAAAAAAATCAGCAATAAAAAAAGGGGTATCAAATGCAAGACATAAAGTCATCATCTCAACGGACGGAGACTGCCGGGCTCCATCGGAATGGCTGAGCCACATCATGGCAGCCTTCGGGGAACCAGGTACCAGGATGGTAGCGGGGCCAGTGATACTTGATCCGGACAGCGGTTGGTTCCGGGCCATGCAATCACTTGAATTCCTCAGCCTTATCGGGGTCAGTGCCGGTGCAGCCGGATTGAGCAGTCCCATTATGTGCAATGCTGCCAACCTGGCTTATCTCAAAGAAGATTTCTATCGGTATCTGAAAACCGGGGAACCTGGATCTGCAAGCGGGGATGACATGTTTCTAATGCTCTGGTTAAAAAAAATGCATCCCGGGTGCATACGATACATAACTTCACCCGGGGCAGTTATCCGGACCCTTCCGTGCAATAACCTGTATACATTAATGATGCAGAGATTCAGATGGGTATCCAAAAGCAGGTTTTACCGTGATTTTCATTTAAACAGTACTGCACTGCTGGTTTTTCTGACTAATGCTTGCATGCTCCTGGTGGCTGTGTTATGTTTTTTTTCTGCCCGATGGATCACTTTGTTCGTGATGCTATTGATGGTCAAATGTGCGATCGACATGTTATTCATGGATAAGGTATTGAAGTATTTTGGTAAAAGGAAACTGTTGCTTCTGGTTTTACCGCATGAACTGATATATTTTATGTATGTTAGCGTTGTAGGGATAGCCGGTCAATTAATTCCTTACACCTGGAAAGGACGAAACATTCAGCCCTGAAATGCCAGATACCAACTCCTTCAGCGCATGGAACCGATTACTCAGGAATCCGCTCGCCCTGTCCGGCATGATCATTATTCTGATTACAGTACTGGCGGCCATATTGGGATATTTGATCATTCCTGATAAGAGCCCGGATGCCAACCAGCAGCATATAGAAATAGCCGCACGCAAACCCGGATTCAAGGTTCAGATGTTAAAGGTTTGCAAGAATGAGGATGTGGAAAACCTGGGACTGTTCAAAAGGATGTTATTTGGGCAAAAAAGCCGGTTCCGGTTCATCCCCTTCAATGACTTATCGATGATAGAGGATTCTGTTGTGGTAGTTGACTTCAGTGAGGATCTGTCAGCACTTAATTTCAGGCGTTCTTTCCAGCTGGCAGATGTCATCTACCCACTCGATCCCGGGAACAAGCAGGCAAGGATAAAAGACGGCATAGTCGCATTCACAGATATCTACGGGTTATTTCACCAGGTCAGTATTGTGGACCTGCAACAATCCGTCAGGGAGGAACATATCATTAACAGGCGTTTCTTCCTGGGGACAGACCGGTTTGGCAGGGATTTTTATAGCCGCCTGCTGCTGGGCACCCGTGTTTCCCTGTCGGTAGGGTTTATATCCGTCAGTATCTCCCTGCTGATAGGGTTGATCCTGGGAAGTGTCGCTGGTTATTTTCGCGGACGGACAGATGATATCATCATGTGGTTCATCAATGTGGTCTGGTCCATTCCTACCCTGTTGCTGGTTATCGCCATTACACTTGCCCTGGGGAAGGGATTCTGGCAGGTATTTGTGGCAGTTGGACTTACCATGTGGGTTGAGGTGGCCAGGGTGGTAAGGGGACAGGTACTGGGAATCCGTGAAAAGGAATTCATACAGGCTGCAAAATCACTTGGATATTCCTCAGTACGGATTCTTTTCAGACATGTATTGCCAAATGTCATTACTCCCGTGATCATTATTTCTGCTGCTAATTTTGCCTCGGCCATCCTGATGGAAGCGGGACTCAGTTTTCTGGGGATTGGAGTTCAGCCACCAATACCATCATGGGGAACCATGAACAAGGACCATTACGGGTTTATCATTGTGAATAAGGCATACCTGGCTTTTCTACCCGGACTTGCCATTATGCTCATGGTGCTTT
>JAZGGT010000669.1:0-10384 GCA_036480555.1 Bacteroidales bacterium
ACAAGGGTATTGACTATATAGGGGTAGGCTGAATCGGGTTGGATATTTGAATTAAGTACAAAGGCGATTAAGCCGGGAAACACATCGGCAAAAGCAATCAGTATCCATAGTAAACCGGCAAAAATAATTCCAAGTTTTGCATGCCATTCATTTTTTGCACCCAGAACGGACTGATTAATGGTTTGGTTCGTACAGTAATACCATACGTTGGTAGAAAAGGCTAAAACTATAAGTCCTGTCCAGGGAATATTTTCGTCCGTAGCAGGTAAAATCAGGTGTGACCTGGTGCCCTCACCAACAATCTCCGTAAGCCCTCCGGGCACTTCAAATAATCCCAGAACAAAAACAAGAAGTCCTCCACCCAATAATAAAACGGATTGGAAAACATTAGTCCACGCCACTGTTGCCATCCCTCCCCATATAGTAAATAACCCTGCCAGTATTGCCATGGTCCATATTGCCACATACAGGTTAATTCCAAATAAAATATTTAATGCAAAACCTCCGGAGAAAATGACTCCGGCCAGGTTAATAAGGACAAAGGTGAGAATGGTAATTATCGCAAATAATGAACGGACTTTGCCATCGTACCGCATTTCAAGGAACTGGGGCATGGTAATTACCTTTCTTCTCAGATAAAAAGGTACAAATATCAAGATCAATATTAATATGGAGGGCCCGTTCAACCATTCCCAGTTAGCTACTGAAATCCCATGAGAATACGCAAACCCGACAGTACCCAGAAATTGTTCCGAACTAATTCCCGCTGCAATGATAGCAAAACCGATTACATACCATTTTAACGAACCCCTGGCCAGGAAAAAATCTTCAGCATTTGTTTTCTTTTTTCTCCCCGACCAGAATCCAATTATTAATAAGATTACAAAATAGCATGTGAAGACTATAATGTCAATGGTTCCCATTCTTGCTATAATTGATGTTTTGGTAACTACTTAAAAGTAACATAATGAGCTATTATATCAAAAAAATTGATAATAATAATCATTATATTTCTTATTGTTAAACTACAACAGGAAAGGAAAACCATCGGGGAGCTCCCTTTTTTAAATATTTAGTCGGACACTGATAATAAATGATTATTTTTACGGGAATTTTATTGGACATTGCTATCTAGTAATCTACTGTATATCAAAATATTAGAACGAAAAATGAACATTCCCACAAAATATGATCCATCCAAAACTGAGGAGCGCTGGTATGATTACTGGATGAAACATGACCTGTTCAGTTCCAAACCTGATGAGCGGGAACCCTATACCATCGTAATTCCCCCGCCCAATGTCACAGGTGTACTGCATATGGGCCACATGCTGAACAATACCATCCAGGATGTATTGATCAGGAAAAACCGGATGGACGGAAAGAATTCCCTCTGGGTGCCGGGGACGGATCATGCATCCATTGCAACAGAGGCAAGGGTAGTGGCAAAATTGCGGGACGAAGGGATCAGCAAGGCTCAGCTGACCAGGGATCAGTTTCTCAGCCATGCCTGGGAATGGAAAAACAAACATGGCGGGATCATCCTGGAACAGCTTAAGAAGCTGGGAGCATCATGCGATTGGAACCGGACCAGGTTCACTATGGATGATGTTTATTATGAATCTGTGATCAGCGTTTTTATTGACCTCTTTGAAAAAGGATATATCTATCGCGGGGTTCGCATGGTCAACTGGGACCCCCAGGCCAAAACGGCTGTTTCTGATGAGGAAGTAAACCACCGGGAGGTACAGTCTAAATTGTATTATGTGCGGTACGAGGTGAAAGGGGAAGAAACCGGAATTGTGATCGCCACAACCAGGCCGGAAACCATCCTGGGTGATACCGCTGTGGCTGTTAACCCGGAAGATCCCAGGTATCAGCATCTGCATGGGAAAACGGTGATCATTCCACTGGTAAACAGGGAAGTTCCACTCATTACCGATGATTATGTGGATCATGAATTCGGGACCGGCGCATTGAAGATTACCCCCGCACATGATGAGAATGATTATGAGATCGGCAACAGGCATAACCTGGAGATCATTGATATCCTGAATGATGACGGGACACTTAATGAAGCAGCTGAGATCTGCATAGGGATGGACCGTTTCAGGGCACGTGATGAGGTGGTAAAGGAACTTGAGGAGAGGGGACATATGGTCAGGGTGGAGGATTATGTGAACAAGGTGGGTTTCTCAGAACGGACAGATGCGGTCATTGAGCCTAAACTGTCTATGCAGTGGTTTTTACAAATGAAAGAGCTTTCCAAGCCTGCCCTTGAAAGTGTTATGAAAGGTGAGGTGCAATTGCATCCGGCGAAGTTTAAAAACATTTACCGCCACTGGATGGAAAATATCAAGGACTGGTGCATTTCCAGGCAGCTCTGGTGGGGACAGCGAATCCCGGCCTGGTATATCGGGAAAACCAATGAGTTTGTGGTGGCCGCCCGGCCGGAAGAAGCCCTGGAACTGGCCCGTGCAAAAACCGGGAACAATGAACTGGGCATGGAAGATCTTCACCAGGATGATGATGTTCTGGACTCCTGGTTCTCTTCTTGGTTATGGCCCATTGCGCTGTTCGACGGAATCCGCCATCCGGATAATGAGGAATACCAATATTATTACCCTACCAATGACCTGGTAACTGCCCCGGATATCCTTTTCTTCTGGGTGGCCAGGATGATCATTGCCGGTTATGAGTACCGCGGAAAAAAACCATTCAATAATGTATACCTGACGGGCATGGTCCGGGACAGTAAAAGGCAGAAGATGTCTAAGTCCCTCGGCAACTCCCCCGAGCCTCTCGATCTGATAAAACAATACTCTGCTGACGGGGTACGTGTGGGTATGTTGTTGTGTTCCCCGGCAGGAGGGGATCTCCTCTATGATAACAGCCTGCCCGAGCAGGGCAGGAATTTTGGTAACAAGATCTGGAATGCATTCCGGCTGATCCGGCAATGGGAGGTGGATCATGAGATTGAACAACCGGAGAGTGCAAAGGCAGCCACCGAGTGGTTTGAGCATAAATTAAACAGTACACTGGCTGAGCTGGAAGACCACTACGAGAAATATCGTATCTCCGATTCCCTGATGACCCTCTACAGGTTTTTCTGGGATGAATTCTCAGCCTGGTACCTGGAAAGTATCAAGCCGCCATACGGAAAACCCATCGATGCCGTCACACGGGAGCGGTGCATCCATTTCCTGGATAAGCTCATCCGGATGCTGCATCCTTTCATGCCTTTCATTACCGAGCATATCTGGCAATTAATGGCCGAAAGGGAAGATGGTGAAAGCATTATGATATGCCGTATGCCGGAGGCCGGCAAGGTTGACCCCGCGATAATCTCTCAATTTGAGGATCTGAAAGCCGCCGTAACCGCTGTCAGGAACATCAGGAAAGAAAAAAGCCTGCCAGCCAAAGAAAGCCTGAAACTTTATGTGAGGGATCAAAACCATTCATACAACAAGCGGTTTGAGAGTATCCTTGTGAAGCTTGGGATCCTGGATCATGTGGAAGAAACTACGGAAAAAATGGAAGGAGCTGTTTCTTTCCGGGTTCAATCAGCAGAGTTCTATATTCCTCTCGAAGAAGCTGTGGATGCCAGTGAGGAATTGCAAAAACTGGAAGAAGAACTATCTTATAACAGGGGATTCCTGAAATCCGTCCTGGCCAAACTGGAGAATGCCAGGTTTGTTGAACATGCCCCCGAACAGGTCGTAAATAAGGAACGGAAGAAAAAGGATGATGCCGATAAGAAGATCCAGGTCCTGGAGGAGCGCATCAGGGACTTAAGGGGCTAATTTTTTAAAGACCCAGCCCTGCTCTGTTTTTTCGAAGAGCATCCTTTCGTGCATCCTGTCTTCCCTCTCTGACCAGAACTCTATCTTATCGGGGATCACCCTGTAACCACCCCAGTATGGGGGCCGGGGCACGGGCTGGTCCCGGAATTCCGATTCCCATCTTTTTAATGACTCATCCAGGTGGGCTTTGGATTGGATCTCACGGCTCTGTTCAGAGGCCCAGGCGCCCAGCTGGCTTCCCCGGGGCCGGCTTTCAAAATACCGGTCAGATGCTGAGGCTTGAACCTTTTTCGTAATGCCTTCAATCCTTACCTGGCGGCCTGTTTCCCGCCAGTGGAGAACCAGGGCTGCCCGGGGATTCTTTTCAAGATCCGTTCCTTTCCTGCTCTGGTAATTGGTATAGAACACAAATCCGTTCTCATCAAAGGATTTTAAAAGGACAATCCGGGCTGCAGGATTACCCTCCCCATCAACAGTGGCCAGGGTCATGATGCTGGGATCCGTGATGCCGGCGTCAATGGCCTCCTGGTACCAATCTCTGAATAATACAATGGGGTCTGTAGTTTTCATTTAACCATCCTCTGTAATCTCTTCCTCCATCTCATTATCCATCACCAGTTTTGCACCCTTAATACTTGCATTCAGCTCAAACCCGATCAGCAGGGCAATGGAATTGAGGTACAACCAGAGTAGTATGACCATCAGCGTGCCGATCGATCCGTAAAACTTGTTAAACTGACCGAAATTGTTGATGATAAAAGAGAATATAAGGGAGGTCAGGATGACCAGTACAGATGCCAGGGAAGATCCGGCGGAATAGAATTTCCACTTCATCTTGCGAGAGGGCCCCAGCCAGTAAAGAAACGACAGGGCAGAATAGATAAGGGCGATAATGACGATCCATTTCCCTATCCTGAAAATATACAGGGTCAGGCCTTTCTGTATGATCTCCTTGTCTTCCAGTAAATTAATGGCAGAACGGCTGAATATGATCAGGCTTATGGCCGTGACCATCAGGACAAACATGATGATCACCAGGAATGCTGCAATGGTCCGCCGTTCCATCCATGACCGGGTCTCAATGGCGTGGTAGGTATTGTTAAAGGCGACGATCAGCACATTGATCGCATTGGTGGCAAAATACAGGGCGATCAGGATACCTAATAACTGCAAGGCCCTACGCTTGATAAACATATCCCTCAGGGTACTTTCCAGTAACTGAAACACATTGGAGGGCAACATGCTTTCAACCATGCTCATGAATCCCTCCTGGAAATTATTAATAGGAATATGGGGGATCAGGGTGAACAGGTAGATGATCAGGGGCAGGGATGCCAGGGCAAAGTGAAAGGCAATGGATGATGCACGGGTTGTCAGGGCACCCCGTTGTATCCCCCGGATAAAAAAAACAACAACATCATAAATGGGAATACTTTCAATTCCTGGAAGACTGATTTGTTTGGCCTGGCTGATTGCCCATTTGGCCTTTTTATTTACAAACAGGGATATTTTTGACAGGTCGGATATTTCCTCCATATGCTAATAACTGGCCTTTAGACTAAGATCCAGGCTTTTTATCTGGTGTGTCAGCGCTCCCACTGAGATATAATCAATCCCGCATTCTGCATAATCTCTCAGGTTGTCCAAAGTGATTTTCCCGGAGGATTCCGTTTCATACCTGCCTTCAATGAGTTCTAATGCCTTGCGGGTATCCGCTATGCTGAAATTATCCAGCATAATGCGGTGTACATGTCCCGCCTGCATGATCTCCTTCACGTCTTCAAGTCCCCTTGCCTCAACTTCAATACGCAGCACTTTCCCCGTCCTTTCGAGGTACTCATTCGTTTTCCTGATAGCCTGTGTGATACCTCCTGCAAAATCAATATGATTATCTTTCAGCATGATCATATCATACAATCCCATCCGGTGGTTCTCCCCGCCGCCTATCCTGACCGCCTCCTTGTCCAGGATCCTCATACCGGGAGTTGTTTTCCTGGTATCGAGTATTTTTGTGTGCAGGTCCTTGATTTTACCTACATACCTGTCTGTCTGGGTGGCAATGCCACTCATGCGTTGCAGGATATTCAGTACAATCCGTTCTGATTTCAGTATAGACTGAATGATGCCCGATACCATAAAACCAGTATCCCCGGGCTTGATCCTGTCGCCGTCCCGCAAGTAAAATTTTATCCTTAATCCAGGGTCGATTCTCTCGAATATGAGCGATGTTATGTCCAATCCTGCAATGATGCCTTCATCTTTGATAAGCAGCTGTGCTTTTCCCGTAGCTTCCGCAGGAATGCAGGCTAGTGAGGAATGGTCACCATCACCCAGGTCCTCCTTCAGGGTTGTTTCCAGAAATGCATCAAAAAGATCTTTATTGATCATTTCCCTCTTCTTCCTCAATCCTTAATTGGTGAATTAAGGGGGTGTTGTCCTGCTTTTTCATCAGGATGTATACCCTGTACCTGGCCTTGGAAGTGTCGAGACTGCCAATGGCATAGCGGGAGTTTTCCTTTCCCCCTTCAAAAAAAACCTTGAATGCGCTGGGTTTGTGTTCAGAGAAAAACTTCCGGATGATTTGTTCGGCCTGGGACCGGCTGTATACATCTTCCTCTTCAAGGATGATCAGCTCCACGTTCGTATGGAAATGTTTTGCCAGTTCGGCGGCATTACCGGTCTCAAATGACAGCACAATATCTGCTGGCAGTTTATCCGTTTGTGCATATGACAACACTGGAAACATCAGGATGATCCAGGAGAAGATATAAAGTATCTTTTTCATTTCAAGCACAATTTTTGTACATTCTGATTCATAAATCATGCCGGGATGCAGAAATCATCCCGGTTGATAGCGCAATTTAACAATATTTAGAATGAAAATACAATTGCTGCTAACCGGAAAAACCAGATTTCCCTTTATCCGTGAGGGAATTGAAGAATATAGACGGAGGCTTGTTCATTATACCGATTTTCAGATCAGGGAACTGCCCGAATTGAAAAATTCCGGATCCTGGCCCGAAAAAAAGGTAAAAGGAGAAGAAGCTAAAACCATCCTGAAAGCCATTGATCCTCGGGACTATGTGGTCTTGCTGGATGAACGCGGTCAGCATATGGACTCTTTAGCATTCGCTGGTTTGCTGGAAAAGCAGCAATACGGGTCTTTCAGGACAGTGCTATTTGTGATCGGCGGACCCTATGGCTTTGCCGGGGAAGTTTATCAGAGGGCTGATCTTGAACTGTCCCTCTCAAAAATGACATTTTCTCACCAGCTGGTAAGGCTGATTTTCCTGGAGCAGTTATACAGGGCATATACCATCATCAGGGGAGAACCATATCATCATGGTTGATGATTAATCCCTATCTTTAATCCGCCAAGCTGAATCGACATGAACAAAGGAATGATAAGGAATACCGGATTGCTGGCAGCTTCTATTGTCTGCTTTCTGATATCCCTGCTGCTTGAACATTTCTCTTTCTACAACCTGGCTGAAAACAGGATTGTACGGGGGTTCCAGGAGACACTGCAGGATAAGGAACACCATACTTATGCCCTTTTCGACGAGATGGAACAGCTCATGGCTCCCCTTGATAAGGAAGGCAGGGCAGATCCGGACCAGTATTTTACATTGATGTATTCACAGCTGAAAGAAGAGACAAAAGGAATGGGCCTAGATCTTTTCATCGTCAAAAATGATACATTGAGATTCTGGACAGGGAATGCAGTTTCGGTTGAAACCCTCCTTGCCAACGAGAGCGAAAGGGATGGACTGGTATTTGCCGGGAACAGCTGGTTGCTGAAGAGGGAAAGGAAGGTTGGGGATTGCAGGCTGATCGGCCTGATCCTGATCAAGCATGAATACCAGTATGAAAACCGTTTCCTGAGGAATGATTTCCAGGACGATTTTCATGTTCCGGCGGGGACCCTGATCCTGCCTGGAGGAGGCCATACAGGCCGTACCATTCACGATTCATGGCAGCAGGAAGTATTCACTCTTGATTTTAGCCAGATCCCCCCATACAGTCCTTTTCAATCCTATATTTCCCTCTTCCTCTTTTTTGCCGGGATCCTGCTTTTTCTCCTGTATGTGCGCCACCTGATCAAATCCATACCTGATCCGTTCTGGAAGAATACAGGGATTGTCATGGGAGCCATTATCATGATCCTGCTGAATGCCATCCTGCTGAAAATGGCCATTCCAGATCAGATAAATGATCTTGAGATCTTCAATCCGGTGTTATTTGCCGCTTCCAACCTTTTCCCCACACTGGCGGACCTGCTGATCACAACCTTCTTCATATTTTTCCTGGCATATATATTTCATGCTGAATTTACATTGCCTGACAAATTCAGCAGGACTGTTTTACAGGTACTGCAGGCGATCTTTTTCATTGGCCTGGTATTTTATTTCCAGTTAACCATCTTACTGTTCCGGAGCCTTGTCGTTCATTCCAGTATCTCGTTTGAAACCTACAGGGTGCTTGACATAACTGTATTTACCTTTGTGGGACTCTTCATCCTGGCATTTCATTTTACCTCCCTGACCCTGCTGATGGATAAGTTTTTCAGCCTGTTTAAACCGGATCTTTCATCCTACAGGCTGTTCTTTTTTGTCATCGCCTTTGGATTGCTTGCCTGGGTGACAGGTTTTATACAGCCCGGCGGACCGGACCTGCTGCTGGCCTTTTTGATCACGGTCGTGACCGGGGTGGTCGCTGTTTTCAGGGGCAGGAGGCATGTTCAGTTCAGGTACTCCACTTTCGTACTGGTGATATTCCTGTACAGCATTTTATCAGTGTACCAGATCGGGATCTATTCGGATGAAAAAAGGCATAATGAGAAAATGGTTCTCGCCGTTGACCTTTCTGCTGAGCATGATCCGGTTGCCGAGCTGCTGCTGAAAGACCTGGAAATGGATATTGCCACTGACCATGAACTGGGGTATATGATCCATGAAGGATACATAGACCATATGGTTATTGAGGATTACTTGAGGGGGAACTATTTCAGTGGTTTCTGGGAAAGGTATGATATGATTTTCACGCTCTGTACAGCCGATGACAGCCTGTATATCGAACCATATGTTGATGTCTGGTATCAATGTTATGATTTTTTCGATACCCTGCACAGGGATAGCCGGATCAGGATCCCTGGCTCAAGGTTTTATTTCGTGGACAACATGAATGGAAGGATCAGCTATTTTGCATCGTTTGAGTATTTTTCGGCTGACAGTACGACGAAAGCCAGCCTCTTCCTGGAGCTTGATTCACGCCTGGTTACAGATGAGCTCGGGTATCCTGAATTATTGCTTTCCGACAGGCTTCGCAAAGGATTCTTTCACAGGGATTATACCTATGCAAAATATAATAATGGGCAATTGATCACCCAGTCGGGGGACTATTCATACAGTTTGAGACAGGATCCCTATACCCGGGCTTCCGATGAATTTGAATATACCGTTTATGACGGGTATGAACACCTGGCCTATCACCTGGATGACATGAATACAGTGGTTGTTAGCAATCCCCGCGTGAGCCTGTTGAGTACGGCCATCACTTTTACCTATATCTTTGTTTTTTTCTACCTGATCTTAACGGTGAACCTGCTGCTGGTAAATATTCCTTTTCTCAGACGGAGTTTCCAGGTGAACATCAAGAACAAGATACAGTTTACCATGATCGGCATACTTTTCCTGTCCCTGCTGCTGATCGGTGGCGGGACCATCCTGTTCAGTATCCGGCAATACCGGGAAAGGCACTTCGACAGCCTTGAGGAGAAGATCCACTCGGTCTACATCGAGGTCATGCATAAACTCGAGTTTGAGAGAGATTTGACCGACGGATGGCAAGCAGGCGGTTATGCAAGCCTGGATGAATTGCTCCAGAAATTCTCTAATGTATTCTTTACCGACATCAATCTGTATGCACCCAACGGGGACCTGCTCGCAACATCCCGTGCGGAGATATTTGAAAAACGCCTGACAGGTCCTAAAATACATCCGGCGGCATATTATGAACTGGCCATCCTTAATGACGCTGAATTTACCCATGAAGAACAATTAGGGAAGCTGCGTTTTCTGTCTGCCTATATACCTTTCAGGAATGACAGGAATGATTTGCTTGCCTACCTTAACCTGCCCTATTTTACCCGGCAGCAGGCGTTAACCGGGGAGATCTCAAACCTGGTGGTTGCCGTGGTTAATTTTTATGTTCTGCTGATCACCATCTCCATCCTTATTGCCGTCTTTATTTCAAACCAGATCACCCATCCGCTCAGGATGATCGAGAGCAAATTCGGGAAGATACGCTTCGGGAAAAGCAATGAAAAGATACAGTATGAGGCCAAGGATGAGATAGGGGCCCTGGTCAGGGCATATAACCATATGGTAGATGAGCTGGCTGATTCAGCAGATAAGCTTGCCCGCTCGGAGCGGGAATCCGCCTGGCGGGAGATGGCCAAGCAAATTGCCCATGAGATCAAGAACCCGCTAACCCCTATGAAACTTAGCGTGCAACACCTGCAGCGATCCTCAGGGGAAGATGCTGCCAAACTGAAACAGAACCTGAAACGGATCACGCAG
>JAZGGT010000670.1:0-5891 GCA_036480555.1 Bacteroidales bacterium
AGAGGATAATATACACTGGGAATATCTCGTTACCTTTATTGAAATGCTTAACCTGTCCACAATATCCTTATTATTATTGCTTACCTGTTGCAATGGATTCTCCAAGCAGGACCTGGTTAATTATTCACTGCCCCTGGATGGACTAATGGATTCCTTGAACTCGGAGCCGGGAAAAATATACCTTCTTGTCGATAAAAGCGATTTTGTCCTGTCTGTAATGGCAGATACCATGATTATTAAACAATACCCCATGGTACTGGGTGGAAATCCGGTGGATGACAAGTTATGCCAGGGGGATATGTGTACTCCCGAAGGAGAGTTCCTGGTGAAGGCAAAATATCCACACAAGAACTGGGATAAATTTATCTGGATCGACTATCCAAATGAAGTATCATGGGGAAAATACAGGAAAGCGAAAGAAGAAGGCCTTGTAAGGGAGGATGAAAAGATTGGTGGTGAGATTGGCATTCATGGAGTTCCCAAAGGAACTGATGAGATCATTGACCTCGGCATGAACTGGACCCTGGGATGCATTTCCTTAAAAAACAAAGACATTAATGATTTTTACCCCATCATCAGCAATGGCACTGTTGTGATCATTCAAAAATGATATTTTCATCAAACGTTTAGCGATAGATTCTGCAACGCAACGGATAATAAATTCCGTATGGAAACACCATATGGACAGTTTTTTTCGCAGAAACCCTCACAATTCCTGCAATTATCCAGATCTCTTCTGGGTAATCCATAAAACTTCTCTATGGCATACTTCTGACGATCCTGGGCCGTAAAGTAATGGTTGTAACGCATTATGGTATTAATGGGGATTTTTTCCGGACAGGAAGATTCACATATCCCGCAGGCATGACGGCAATAATATCTTCCCTGAGAATTCCTGTAATGTTCAAGCATTGCTACTTCCTGAGCTGTTAACTTTGTCCCGGAAAGATTGATATAATTATTTATATCGTTATAATTCCGGAATGTGATGAGTGTGGAGTGAGCATCATCATTTGACAAGACGAAACGTACAGCAGCTCTGTTTATGGCGCCCTGATCCTCCAGTTTATGTTCCTCAATAAAAGGTTTGGCCATATTCCGTTGTACAATAATTTTATTATGGATGTGCTCCAAATATCCGGGGATTTCCTCGCCTTCATTTTTCAATTGCTCATATCGGTCCATCAGCGAAAGGTTGTACCCTCCAAAAGGATCTGTTTTCATAAGGGTTGTTCCCAGATCATTCTTCCTGCATTTTTCCAGGATCCTTTTTCCCATTTCCTGTTGTACGAAATTATATACCAGTAACAGAACATCAAATCGTCTATCCTCAATGGCATTGGAGAGTACGTCTTCCATGCTTTCTTCCGGATCTTCGAACCAGTTGGATCCATGGCAGGATACACCGATGTATCTCAATCTACCTTCGCTTTTTAACTGGTTGGTTGCCTTATGGAATGCTTCATTTTTCAAATCTTTGCTTGAAGATACCATGTGCATTTGCAAACAATCCAGGTAATCGGTTTTCATCCTTTCCAGGACACCTCTGATCTGAGTAATTACATCCTCTTTTGTAGTATCTCCCCTGACCTGGTATTTTTAAGAAATAAACAATGATTCCCGGTCATAATCCTTGATTACATTGCCGATCAGGATTTCATTCTTTTTCCCATATGCGATGGCCGAATCGATATAATTCACCCCGGCATCCAGGATTGTTTTAAGGACTTTTTCATGGGTAATTACAGCGGGACCACAACCAATATCTGATACGTTGAAACCTGTACGTCCCAGTTTCCGGTAAGCCTTAATACTGGGAGGTTCCTGATCATGAATCGCCTGATTATCAGAGACTTTTTTGGTATTTGTCAAAGCGGCGCCCAGTATTCCGAGAGATGAATTTTTTATAAACTCTCTGCGATCGGAGATTTTTGTTTTCATATACTTGTTTTTACAGGGGAGTGTGGCTTATGTACTTTAATAAAGATACACCAGTATGCGCAGAAAGTCAATTAACTTCAGATGAAAGTAATGAGTTGATTTTGCTGTGAAAAGCTTATTTTTTCGAAATAGCAATTATATGGTTTATGGTCCTGAAAAAAATGATGCCTTCCGTTATGGCAGGTGTTGCCATACATATTTCTCCAAGATCGTTCTGGGTCAGTAGTTCATAGGCGGGACCGGCCTTTAATATATATACCATCCCCTGGTCATCTGTTACATAAATCTTTCCGTCAGATGCTACCGGTGATGAAATATAGCTATTCCCGCTACCGGCCTTGTGCTTCCATATCTCCTCTCCCGTTCTTGGATTATAACAAGTCACAGAACCGTTCCACCGGGCATTGTATAAATGGTCTTCATAGATCAGCATAGTCTGCATATAGGCTCCTCCTCTTGGAATGCTCCAGCGTATATACTCATTGGTAGTTTCACCTTCATCCAATGTCAAATCACCTTTTGCGCTTACATGAATGGCATATATGGGTGATTGAGGACCATGGGCACTGTTGAAATATACCAGGTCGGCATTAACGATCGGGGTCGGAACCTGAATATCTCCGCCCCCTGACATTTTCCAAATCTCCTCCCCTGTTTTGAAATCATAAGCTCCCCTGTGCTTATAACCATTCAGGACCACCCTGCACTGGTCGCCTTCATAATAGATATTGGGCGTACACCATCCCGGATATTCATCTCTTTCTGCTCTCCAGATTTCTTTGCCTGAAGCAACATTATAAGAGGCAACAAATGAATTTTCCATTACATCACACTGTATTAAAACCGCTCCGTCATGGATAATGGGCGAACTGGCGAATTCCCATTCGGCATCTTCCGCAACAAAAAATACCGATCTGAGAAGACCAAAGTCCTTTTCCCATTGTAAATTCCCGTCCATATCATAACAATACAAACCCTCGGATCCAAAAAAAGCCACCACATAATTGCCATCCGTTGCCATCGTTGAATTGGCATGGGATGATTTGGGATGCCGTTTTTGTTTGGGGACCCCTTTATATGCCGTTTTTTGCCAAATGAGTTTGCCCGAGTTTTTATCCAGGCAGAAGATTTTCCACTCATGAACAGATTCATCATTTACAGAACCAATGCTTCCGTACATCCCGGTTTTGAAACCTTCATCATCCGATTCGCTGACAGCCGTAGTAATGAACAATTTATCTACCCATACTATCGGGGATGACAGTCCGAGTCCGGGTACCTTATACTTCCATAGAATATTCTCATTGGTCTCAACATTCCAGTTTTCGGGTAAATTTGCATTATCAAGAACCCCATTTGCGTAGTATCCCCTGTATGATGGCCATTGACGTTCAGGATCAGGATCTATAAGCCGGGATTGACAGGACAGCAAAACCACGGCTAATGCAATCAGAAAAACCAGGTATTTTCTCATGATGAACTTAAGGTATTGATTCAACCTGTTTAAAGATACTAAATATCCTCGATCTTGGCTGGCGGTTTTAGAATCGGTACGATAAAAACAAAGTCAAATTAAATTATGAAGAGAGGCCTCTAATCAGAATTGTACCACAGTCTGCAGCCTTCAGTCTATACTGCAGAATCTTCTGATAATCATCAGATTTGTACCAGACATCAAAATCTTTAACCTGCTGTTTTACATATAAATATGGTATATTCTTTTACCTCCTCCTTTTATTACCTTTCCGAAATCCAGATCCATTCCCGAGATTCGTTCTCATACTGTTTTTTATAATTAATTAAACGTATTTCCAAAGAATTGAAATTATGCATAATTTTCAAATCTTTGAGCACAAATTGAGCATATTAAAATTCCCAAATAATGATTTTCCCTGGCTTTCTTATCACTGTTAACGGATACCAGGGCCCTATAATGGTTATGCTTGTAATTGTTATGGCCAAGATGGTTCACACTAATCCAATTACCCCAGACATGCATCCTTTGACGCGAAGGAAATGTATGGCATCAAAAAAGCCGGGGCAATTTACTACAATCTCCCCGGCCTCTTAAACAGAGTAATATAGTTTGTTATGGCATCACTCTTTCATGACTTTAATCCTTGCCTGTTCTCCCTTATCCGAGCTGATATGCAAGAAATACACGCCCTTTTCTCCATCGATCTGATAATCTATTTCTCTGCATGATTTGTATTCATTGATTGAAACCAGCTTACCGGAAATGGTATAAAGCCTTACGTAAATGACCTGGTATTCAGCACCCAGATTCACGGTAACGGCACCTTTGGTCGGATTGGGATAAACGGCAATACCTGATCCAAATGAAATATCTGATACACCTGTAACTATTTGAATATTATAATATCCAGAAGTATCAACACAGTTATTCTTTGTGATAACAACTGCATAGGAACCGGTTTCGGTAACGGTATAGCTTTGCGAGGTGGCACCATCAATAATATTATCGCTTTGCAGCCATTGATATTGTGCATCTGACTCATTTGCCGTTAATACATCCCCCCCGGATACTGTAATGCTTGTATCAATTGTATGGACCATAAGATTGAGCACTATTATACTGTCGCAGCCCGACACAGTGATCAGGGTATCAGTGTACTGGCCCGTTTCTGTAATCTCCTTCCCGTTGAATGAATAACTTGAGCCGTCACATATGTTATCACTGATCTCTACAGCATATGTCGGGTTTACGGTCAGATCTATGGTAATAACGCTATCACATCCTGCTGCATTCGGAATGGTATCCAGATAGGTGCCGGAAGTGTTCCAGGTCTTACCGCTGGGTGAGGTATAACTCCCACATACCGATTCCGTGATGCTGGAAATTGAGTTGTTCACTGTCAGTTCCACGGTGATTACACTGTCACAGCCTGCCACATTCGGAATGGTATCCAGATACGTGCCGGAAATGGTCCAGGTCTTACCACTCGGCGAAGTGTAACTATCACATACCGATTCGGTAAGACTGGAAGTAGAACTGTTGTTCACCGTAAGTTCTACCGTAATCACACTGTCACAACCAGCAGCATTTGGAATGGTATCCTGGTAGGTTCCTGATACCGTCCATTCTTTTCCGCTTGGCGAAATATAACTACCGCATACCGTTTCAGAAATGCTGGAAGCGGAGCTGCTGTTCACCGTCAAATCTATGGTAATTACACTATCACATCCTGCCGCATTCGGAATGGTATCCTGGTAGGTCCCCGAAATGGTCCAGGTTTTACCGCTCGGTGAGGTATAGCTGTCACATGCCGTTTCAGTAATCGTCGAGGTAGTACTTTCAAGAACGGTTAGATCAACCAGGATAATGCTATCTCCCCCGAAAGAATTCGGAATTGTATCGAAATAGGAACCCGAAGTGGTCCAGGTTTTTCCACTGGGTGAAACATAGCTGTCACAGACAGTCTCCGATATCTTTGCACCAAAGTCCACCACCAGTTTAGGCGCTTTGTCGGGATTCAGATCCCAGGACGTAGCCAATCGGAGGCCATAACCCTGGATAATAAAGCACATATTGTTTCCGGTCATCCATCCGGTTTTATCCACAATGGGCTGGATGATGGATGCTAACTCAGGCGTCTGCTGGTCCGGCCCTTGCAGACCGAAATTGGCCCAGGCAGGTATATCAATCCAGGGGACTGAGTCCGCCGTTTTCACCCTTGAGGAAATGTTAAAATCTGTCCCAACAATGGGCGGAGCATCCTCCGAATCTTCCGTCCAGATATAAACGCTTGTCGAATCTGTCGCAGGTGCCCATGAATCGAACTGTATATATGCATTGAGGATCAGCGCATCCTGGGGGATGTCAACGTCGGTAAACCTCAAACCAACGGTTTGTTGTCCCCTGTGCTTGGCACCTAAAGTATCGTAAACCATATTAATGGCGCTGATGTAATAGATTGCCCCCGGAATCG
>JAZGGT010000671.1:0-9223 GCA_036480555.1 Bacteroidales bacterium
CATTCTATGGGTTCAAATACCTCGGTGTATATCCTACCGATGCCGATGCAGTAGCTCACGACGGGGACGGAAACGACATTTATGATATGGCTGGGGATCCCCTGTATATGAGGTACGGAAACGCTGACGGATACCGATTCAGGGGTGGTGATGCAATTTATCAGGATATCAATTACGACGGTTTGATAAATGAGCTTGATATAGTTAAGCTGGGTGATTCCAACCCAAGATTTCTCGGTGGTTTCGGGTCCAAAGTTGTCTGGGGGAACTTCATTGCTACATTATTCTTCCATTACCGGTTGGGGCAGGACATTGTGAACAGGACCAAAATAAACAATGAAAACATGTATTACAGGAACAATCAGAGCGTGTCTGTACTTAACCGCTGGAGAAGGCAGGGTGATATTACTGATATTCCCAGGGCGCTTTATAACCAAGGCTATAACTACCTTGGTTCTGACCGCTTTGTAGAGGATGCCTCATTTGTCAGGTTCAAGAGTGCCAGCATCAGCTATAGTTTCCGGAACTTTGCGAACAGGATCAGGCTCAAGGATCTCAAATTACATTTTATGGTGTATAATCTGTATACGTGGACCATGTATACGGGGGTGGATCCGGAAGTACCCATGTTCAGCAATGATCCCTTTTTCATAGGTGAAGATAAAGCCGATACACCTCCACCGATGAGTTTTATTTTTAGTATCCATATAAAGTTCTGAAAATTGTAAACAATGAAAAGATGGCTCAGATATAGCCTGGTGATTATCACATTAAGCATCTTTGCTGGATGCTCCGAGTGGTTACAGCTTGAGCCAGAAAGCCAGCTCACCAGGGAAGAGTTCTGGCAATCAGGAGATGATGTCCAGGCGGTGATCGCCGGAACATATAAAGAGTTGGCAGGAGTTGTGGAGAAATTGTTTAAGTGGGGTGAATTAAGAGGTGATCTATTTATTCCCGGCCAGAACATTTCCCCTGATGACAGAAGGATAATGGACGGTTTTATTTATCCGGAGAACGGGCTTAACAAATGGGACCAGTTGTACCGTACGATAAACTTTGCCAATACGGTACTTAAATTCTCTCCCATAGTTGTTGGGAGGGACCAGACATTCGATGAAAACGAGAGCAAGGCATTCGAAGCGGAAGCCTTGTACCTGAGAAGCCTTTGCTATTTTTATCTTGTCAGGATATTCAGAGACGTTCCCCTCGTTCTTGAAGCCTCGGAAAATGATGCACAGGATTATTATCCAGCTGTCAGTTCAGAACAGGAAATCTTTCTCCAGATCATTGATGACCTGCAGATTGCCGTGGAGAATTTACCGACCTCCTATGCAAAAAAGGAATATGATAAGGGCAGGGCTACCAAAGCGGCTGCTTATTCCCTGATGGCAGATGTATACCTTTATTTTGAAAAGTACCAGGCCTGTATTGACGCATGCAACCAGGTGATAGGTAGTGGATTATATGGATTGATCGACGGAGAAGACTGGTTTATGAATTTCTTTCCGGGGAATTCCAATGAAAGCATTTTCGAGATCCAGTTTGACAAAGAACTGAATCAGACCAACCTGTTGTACCAGATGCTGGCCCCCTACCCCAGGGATGGAACATACCCGGATGGGAATGATGAATTCAGGGTATCTCCCTATTTCGTGACAGAGTTTGAGAAGTATCCAGGTGACAGGAGGGCCGGGAACAGAACCTACCTAACTTATACAGGAGGTGGCTGGTATGTATATTCAGCATCTCATGTATTATGGAAATACGTCGGTACGGAAGGAATGCCAAGCACTGTAACAGGTTCTTCGGCAAGCGGTTACAGGATAGGAAACAAGGAGAGCGATGCCAACTGGATTGTTTACCGTTATCCGGATATCCTGCTAATGAAAGCCGAGGCCCTGGTCCAGCAAAATGAATTCGGACAGGCCGTCCATTTAATAAATCAGGTGAGAACAAGAGCAAAGGTAGTCCCCGTTGATGACATTTCAAACAAGAATGCACTCGAAGATATCATCCTGGAGGAGAGAGCAAAGGAATTATGCGGAGAGGGTAAGCGCTGGTTTGACCTGATCAGGCTGGGCAGAAGAAATAATTTTGAAAGGAAGGACCGGCTCATAGAGATTCTTGCTGACAATAAATCTTACGAGGAGGCTGAAGTTATCAGGAGCAAGTATTCCAATCCGGATAGCTGGTATTTCCCCATACATCAGGATGAAATTGATCAAAACAATAAACTGGTACAAAATCCTTACTATACCAACCAATGAGTGATATGAAAAGATCAGCGGGTGATATATTAATACTGGTGCTGTTCGCAATTGCAGTGAATTCACTACTGATAAGTTGTCAGGAGGACGAAACACTTGAGGTATTTTTTGAAGAGGATGAACTGCTGATCTCAGCTTATCTTGAGAATCATTCGGAAGCGTATTCCACGCTGATCAGGATACTGGAAATTACCAATCTGAAAGCCACCCTGAATGCATACGGTCATTATACATTTTTTGCACCTGACAATGATGCCTTTGATGAGTTCCTTGCACAGCAGGGTAAATCTTCCATTGAGGAATTCGATCCTGCTTATCTTGCGACGCTGGTCCGGTATCACCTGCTCGATATTGAGATTGAAAGTTCTTACTTCAGGGACGGGGTTATACAGGATACAACTTATTCAGGGGATCAACTGGTTATTACTTTTTCTGCAGGGGGACTCGAAACCATCATGGTCAATGATGCGGGTATCAGCGAGCGTGATATTCATGTAGAGAATGGTATCATCCATAGGATAACCGGGGTTCTTACGCCGATTATCGGATCCATCGTTGACCGGCTCAAGGAATTCGAAGGTTACAATATCTTCTCAGAAGCACTTGAAATATCAGGCCTGTCAGATACCCTGGACATTATCAGGATTGATCTTAATAAAGATATATTTATCAGGAGCAGGTTCACCATTTTTGCTGAACCGGATGAAGTTTACAAGCAGGAAGGGATAAATACCGCAAACGACCTTGTAGCAAAGTATTCGGATACAGGTGATCCTACGGCCAGGGAAGACGGATTTTATCAGTATATGGCCTATCATGTTGTTCCCGGCCTGTATTTCCTGAATGAGATCGATTCATTCAACTATTCCACCCTGGCGGAAAACCAGTTGATCAATATTAAAGTAGCAGAGAATATCTACCTGAACTCGGTACAGGGGGATGGGGATGATCAACCACCCGGGTCATCAATAATGGTAATTCAGGAACAATCCAACCGGCAGGCTAAAAATGGTGTATTTCATGAAATTGACCATCTTCTGGAACCCTTTTTACCTCCTCCTGTTTACCTGGTTGTGGATCTAACGGATTACCAGGGTATATCCATCGGACAAGATTATACTGAAGAAGATCTAGAGGATATTCCGGGTATATCAACGGAACATACGGGTATTTACTTCAGGAACTCCATCCTCGGCGATGGAGAAACCAACCTGCAGACCACCAGTAACAGTGCGGGTTGGCTGGTTGAATTCGAATTAGCTCCCATCCTGCGTGGCAAATATGATGTTTATATACATTTTGCCAGCCATAGAACCAATTCTAATCAGGTACAGGGATTCTGGGACGGAGCACGTTTTGGCTCTGTCCTGGACTTTCAGCACCAGCGGAGAGATCCTGAAGCGGGTTCCTGGCTAAGGGATTTCAATACCAATAATTACATCGGGAGGCTCCTTTTGACGGAGACTTCCTCCCACAAAATAAAGTTTATTTCCCTGGGTGGTGGCATCGGGAATTTTGATTACCTGGTGTTTGAGCCGATCGAGGACTAGCATGTTATGGAATAATAAAAATAGGATCCTGATATTACTCGTGTCACTGACATGTTTGCTGCTGCATGGATGCAGGGAGGAGGAGCCATTGAAGGTTTTCTTTGAAGAAGAGGAATTGCTGATCTCGGCCTACCTGGAAGAACATGCTGATAAGTATTCATCGCTTATCAGGGTATTGGAGATAACGGAATTGAAGAATACCCTGAATGCCTACGGGCATTATACATTCTTTGCACCCGATGACAATGCGTTCAATAAATTCTGCGAGGATAATGGGAAAAATACTGTGGGAGAATTTGAAAAGGATTATCTGGTCACACTGGTGAAATATCACCTGATTGATGTTGAACTGGAAAGTTCCTATTTCAGGGATGGGGCCATACAGGATACTACCTACTCAGGTGATTACCTTGTGATTACTTTCTCAGAAGGCGGCCTCGAAACCATCCTGGTCAATGATGCCCTCATAACCGACCGTGACATAAATGTTGAAAACGGTATCATCCATGGGATAGACAAGGTGCTCAGTCCCCTGGTAGGATCAATATTTGACCGGCTATATGAATCCGAGGCATATAGCATATTTAGTGCAGCCCTTGAGATTACCGGGCTTACAGACACTTTAAACCTTGTCAGGATAGATCTTAATGAGGATATATCTTTCAGGAGCAGATTTACAATTTTTGCTGAACAAGATGACACATACAAGCAAAATGGGATAGCGTCGGTAAGTGATCTTGTTGCAAAGTACGAAGATGGATTGTATCAGTACATGGCCTATCACATTGTACCCGGTTTGTATTTCCTGAATAAGATCGATTCATTCAATTATCCTACCCTGGCTGAAAACATGTTGATCAATGTGAAGCTTGATAACAATATCTACCTGAATCGGCATAAAGAAGATGAAGGTGGACAGTCTGCAGAAAAATACATTACAGTGATCGAGGAGAATTCCAACCAGCAGGCCAAGAACGGGGTATTTCATGAAATTGACAACCTGCTGGAACCCTTTGAACCGGATCCCGCTCATCTGATCATTGACCTGACGGATTACCAGGGCCTGAACCTGGGATGGTCCTATACTGAAAAAGACCTGGAGGATATCCCGGGCATTTCAGCTGAGAATACCGGTTTACAATTCAGGAATTCAATCCTGGCCGATGGTGAGACGAACCTGCAGACAACCAGCAATACTGTGGGCTGGGTAGTTGAGTTTGAACTGGCACCCATCCTGCGCGGCAAATATGATGTTTACCTGCACTGGGCCAGCCATCCGATCAATACCGGATCAGCACAAGGATTCTGGGATGGAGCACGTTTCGGGAGCCTGTTCAGTTTTGTGCACAATAAGCGGTGGCCCGGTGTGGAATGGAAGTATGACTACAATACCAGTACTTACATGGGCAGGTTGTTGTTGACAGAAACAATGACGCATAAAATAAAATTTATTTCCCTGCAGAATGGTTATGGGAATTTTGATTACCTGGCATTTTGGCCAATAGAGGAGTAATTTAAATGAAAAAGACCATTATATATATTGTTAATCGTACAGCTGTGATAATCATGGTAATGGTAGCTGCCGGGTCCATTGATTCATGCAATCTGAATGATGAGTGGGATAAATACTATGAAAACGCACCGGATCAGACGGGTGAAAACGTACTCACCATGATTGCAGAAAATGAAAACTACAGTAATTTCTATAATG
Organism: Bacteroidales bacterium; assembly: GCA_036480555.1. GTDB lineage: Bacteria > Bacteroidota > Bacteroidia > Bacteroidales > SM23-62 > SM23-62. The sequence continues at coordinate 5,529 of JAZGGT010000671.1, forward strand.
CCCTGATTGAAAACGGCTTTGAGACACTGCTTTCCAAGAATCAGTATTTCACCCTATTTGTACCCGTCAATTCGGCCTTCGATGGACTCCCTGAATACACAGAGGAGGAGTGGATCGATATGCTGGGTTTCCATATCATTTATGCAAAGCTTTTGTCCCATGAGTTTACTGATCTGGACCTTCTGACAACTATGGGAAAGTATCTCAAAATGAAAAAAGGTACAAACAATGAGGTAAAGATCTTCGAATCCACCATAAATATGGACATGGTGGATAACTATTGCCGGAATGGGGTCATACATGAGATCGACAGGCTACTTGTGCCCATGCCGAATATATATGAATACATTATGGACCTGGATACATCATTCAGTATCCTCCAGGATTTCATTCTCTCGATGGACGACCGATTCATTGATTATGAAAACAGTGAAAGGATCGGTGTGGACGATAACGGTAACGCTATATATGACACCGTTTGGAAAACGGAAAACTATTTCCTTGATAATATTGCGGGTCTGAACAGCGAATCAAAGGCTTATACCGGTTTCATCCCCAGGAACGATTATGTTCGTGAAGCCCTGGGCATGGTCGGTGAATATTTTGGGAACATCGAGGATATGGATGAAGCAGCGTACAGCCAGTTATTATATATCACTTTCAGCGGAAGTTTCATGAAAGATGCCTATTCCCAGGCAAATTTACCAGATACCATTGTGTCCGTAACCGGAAAGACCTACGAAAAGTCAATTCTAAGTTTCAATGAGACTGACCTGGTACTGAGCAATGGAATGGCACATATGCTAGACGGTATGACTATACCCAAAAGTTTTTTCCTGTTGCCCATAGTAGTTGAATGTGACCGGAAAGAAAACAGGACGGTTTCAAATACCATTTATGAAATTGAACAGAGGAGTGATACCCGGGCTACCAATGGTTCGTTCGTCTACTATGGCTGCGCTTTTGTTGATGACTATATTGAATACACCGTCGATATGGTCCTGAGAACCACATACTGGTTCATCTGGACGGGACCCAGGCAGGGGCCTTCTACCTACCAGTTATCTGTGAAGGATGAAAAGACCGGCGAGTTCGTTTACCTGGGTGAGCCGGTGGATAACTGGGCAAAAGGATGGTTCATCCCTGTAGAGTCAGGGTCATACGCATTCGATGAATTCGGAACAAAGACTGTCAGGATAAATATCGTGAGTGAATTGCCCGTTGTGGGACTAAATTCAATCTACATAGATTACATAAAATTGGTACCTGATGAAGTTTATAATCAGTAGGAAGAAATACCACCTTCTAACAGTGCTATCACTGCTGTTCCTGGTCAATCTGGCATTACTCGGGCAGGCAGACAGTGTAACTGTTAGAGGACGGGTGTATGCTGCTGAAACAGGTCTGCCCCTGGGGGATATTGGGATCAGTGCTGCAAATGCCCAGGTTGAAGCGGTCAGCACCAACCAGGAAGGCGAATTTGAGATTATCCTGCCCAGCAAGAATGAACAGGTCTTAATATCCTACCCTGGTTATAAAGAAAAAACAGTATTCCTGAATGGAAGGGAAAATGTTGAAGTATGGTTGCTTGAGGAGGATGACATTTCAGTCAGCAATGCAACAGGCATGATCTTCAGGGAGGTACCTCTCAGGGATATTCCGGCTTCTGTGGATGCCGGCAACCTGATTGATTTCAGCAGGTCCACCAACACTTCCTTTTGCCAGGACCTGCAGGGAATGATGAGTGGACTGAATGTAATCAACCGCTCAGGAATGCCGGGTGAAGGTGCTTATATGTATACAAGAGGTTTCTCCTCACTATTCTCATCATCCATTCCATTGGTAGTTGTGGATGGAATGCTCATCAGACCGGAAGGATTTGACAATCCTGTTATCAACGGATTTCATCACAATCCCCTGGTGGATATTGATAAAAGGGATATTGCAGGCATTACTCTCCTGAAAGATGCGGCCGCCTGTGGGCCTTATGGGATTAAAGCTGCAAACGGTGTACTGATGATAACCACAACGCCCCCAAGGGGCGGGAAGACTACCCTGGATGTCTCACTATCCGGTGGGATTTCATCCGCCCCTTCACAGATACCCGTTATGGATGCCGCTCATTACAGTTCTTTTACCATGGAGCAGCTGTATGATGCAGGGATGAGCAGTGAAGAAATATTCGAGGAATACCCCTTCCTGGAATTTGATCCCGAATATTTATATTACCCGCGCTATAATAATAATACAAATTGGCAGGATGAAATATTCAGGACCGGGAAACTCTATGACGCCCACCTGATCGTCAGGGGTGGGGATGCACGTGCGAGGTATTCCCTTTCGGGTGGATACCTCAAAAATGAAGCGATCCTGAAAAACACTTCCTACAGCAGGTTTAACTTCCGTTTCAATTCGGTTGTCCAGGTATCTCCAAAATTTGATATCGGATTCAACCTTGGTTATACTAGCGGACGGTATAACCTGATGGAGACCGGTGCCTCACCTCAGACAAATCCTATTTTCGCAAGTTTGATCAAATCTCCGCTGCTTACTGTTTACCAGAAGGACCAGGAAGGTATCAGCCTGCCTGTATATGATGATGTTGCTGATTTCGGGCATAGCAATCCCGCTGTTATTGTAAATGAAGTTGAGGCATCAGATGCGACCTCAAAATTCCTTGGCGTTTCCTACTTGCAATTTAAAATTACTGATAAACTGAAAGCAAGGCTCCAGTTTGGGCTGGACAGGCTCAAGTCAAATGAGAAGATCTTTCGACCCTCATGGGGTATGGCCAGGCAGGGGGATGGATCGGCAGAAAGGTCCATGAGTGTAAAGGTTGACCAGTACTACTCTCTATTAAGCGAGGCAGGGATCAGCTACCGGAACAGGTTCAATTACATCCACGATCTCACCATTGATGCAGGAGCCCGGTACATGGTCAACCGGCTTATCCAGGATTTTGGGGCTTCACAAAATTCAGCAACCGATGAATTCAAGGATCTGAATTCCGGCAAGGCTGATGAGAAGGCTGTGGGGGGATTTGAAGAAAAATGGAGCTGGCTGAATTACTACCTGTCAGGAAATTATATTCTGAAAGACCGGTACCTGTTATCAGCAAATCTCTCGCTTGATGCATCCTCTAAATTTGGTAATGAGGTGGAGGATGGTATATCAATGGCAGGATATCCCTTCGCAGTGCTTCCATCGGCAGGGTTCGCCTGGAGATTATCCTCGGAATCCTTCATGCATAACATCAAGTTCCTTAACGAAGTGAAATTAAGAGCATCTTACGGTTTGACAGGCAGTGATGATTTTATCAATTATTATACCCGCCTGTATTATTCTACCATACCATATTATTCCATTACCGGTTTCCAGCTGAATGGTCTTTATAACCCGGGATTGAAATGGGAGCTTGTAAAACAGACTAACCTGGGACTAGACCTGGCTCTTTTCAGGGAGCGGCTCATACTGAATGCAGACTGGTTTAAATCCGTGACAGAAGATATGATAACATATACTTCCTTGCCCACCTACTACGGATACGAAACCTATGCATCCAACGGAGGATCCAGCCAGAATACCGGATATGAGTTGAATATTTACGGGAAAGCAGTGAACGCGACCTTTAAATGGGAAGTAAATGCCAGCTTATCAAAATACGTGAATAAGGTACTCGCTCTTGAGAATGATGA
>JAZGGT010000672.1:0-3728 GCA_036480555.1 Bacteroidales bacterium
TTGATAATATGCGCTACCATGACTGGATAAAAGATGAGGGAATTAACCTGCCCGACCCGGTCAGTGTTGAGCAGGTTTTTCCGGCTGCCAATATCAATTCGGATGTTCCGGTCGGGATCGGCATCCATGACAGTTCCTCGTCCCTGGTACCCTATTTTAAACATACAAAAGATGCATTTGCACTGGCTTCTACGGGAACCTGGTGCATCAACATGAATCCCTTTAACCACACCCCCCTGACCAGGGAACAGCTTCAGCAGGATTGCCTGGCCTATATGAGCATCCAGCAAAAACCGGTGAAATCCTCGCGCTTCTTTCTCGGCCATATCCATGATGTAAATATTGAGCGGCTCAATGAATTCTTCAAAGTTGATAAGAATGCCTATAAAACGGTAGAAGCCGATGAGGGATTATTAAACAAAATCAAGGAGAGAAGGGAAAGAGTTTTCTTTTCCGGGACCATGCCCGATGATTTCATTGACAGGGCGGCTGACCCTGGACAATTCGAAACATTCACAGAAGCCTACCACCAGTTGATGATAGACCTGACGAACCTGGCTGCAGATGCTATTGACCTGATCATCACACATGAGGATCAGACGCAAAACCTGTATGTGACCGGAGGATTTGCCAGGAATCCTTTGTTTACCAGAATACTGGCATCCCGTTTTCATGACAAAAAGATTTACACTTCAGAAGTGGCTAATGCCACATCACTGGGGGCAGCCCTGGTCCTGTGGAGATGTTTCGGCCAGGATAAAGAACCGGAACTGGAACTGGGATTGAAAACATATCATTAGTTTTATATTTTGAAAGTGATATCTATCTGGATATAACTTGGAACCGATGAAGCTGGAAGACTGGAAAAAACTGCAAAATGGCTCTGATATCAGGGGAGTTGCCCTGGAGGGAGTTTCCGGGGAAAATGTAAACCTTACAGCCGAAGTGGCCGAAATACTGGGCAAGTCATTTGCCATATGGCTCGGGAGAAATGGATTTAAAGAACCCAGGGCAGCCATAGGGATAGATTCAAGGATCACGGGCCCCATGTTGAAAGAGGCCTTTAGCAGGGGACTCACAGCACAGGGAGTCGATGTTGTGGATTTCGGACTGGCCTCCACCCCTGCCATGTTCATGGCTACCATTGATGAAAAATTGAATGTGGACGGGGCTGTGATGCTGACTGCAAGCCATCTCCCCTTCAACCGGAACGGAATGAAATTCTTTACCTCCATGGGAGGATTTGATAAAAATGATATTCATGACCTGCTCAACATTGCATCCAAAGGTTCCTTCCAGGAATCGGGCAGGTCCGGGACAGTTGATGAAATTGACTTTATCTCCGATTATGCAGACATTCTGGTTAATAATATCCGTGCAGGAGTAAACGACCCGGAGCAGTTTGAGCAGCCTTTAGCGGGTCTGAAGATCATTGTGGATGCAGGAAATGGGGCGGGAGGTTTTTTCGCCGAAAAAGTCCTTGTAACCCTTGGAGCAGACATTGAAGGGAGCCAGTTCCTGGAACCGGACGGTAATTTCCCTAACCATGTACCCAACCCGGAAGATAGGGATGCCATGGATTCCATCAGTGCTGCGGTGAAGCGTACCGGGGCAGACCTTGGGATCATCTTTGATACGGATGTTGACCGGGCAGCTGTCGTTGACACAAACGGGAAACCGGTCAGCAGGAATGAACTGATCGCCCTGATCTCAGCGGTTATCCTGGATGAACATCCTGGTTCTGTGATCGTAACCGATTCCATCACATCATCCGGACTAAAATGGTTCATTGAGGAGGAACTGGGCGGAGTGCATCACCGTTTTAAAAGAGGTTACAGGAACGTCATTAATGAATCCATCCGGCTAAATGAGGAGGGAAAGGAATCCTGGCTGGCCATAGAGACATCCGGTCATGCGGCCCTGAAAGAAAACCATTTCCTTGATGATGGTGCATACCTGGTAGCCAAACTGCTGATAAAAATGGCCCTGCTCAAGAATGAGAACGGGTCATTGACAAACCTGATCGAGCAAATGCCTATCGCTGAAGAAAGCAGGGAATTCCGCTTACCACTTACCTGCAAGGACTTCCATGATTATGGCAACAAAATAATAAGCGAATTGCAGGAAATGGTTGAGAAGGAAAATGGCTGGTCATTGGAAAAACCCAATTATGAAGGGATCAGGATCCGTTGCTCAAATCCCCCTGAAAACGGATGGTTCCTGTTGCGGCTCTCACTTCATGATCCCAAGATGCCCCTGAACATTGAATCTGACGTACAGGGTGGAGTGAAAGCCATCCTATGCCGGTTGGGCCAATTACTGAAGGAATTTGAATATCTAGACACTGGTTCCATGTTATGAAAAACCTTTATTTCTTCGTGGCGATGATGGTGGTCCTGGCATTCCTGTTGGTCACTTGTAAGACTGAAGTGCCTTCGGGTCCAACGCATACCCAACTTCGGGAATCATTCATAAATCCTCCGGATTCAGCCAGGCCAGGAGTATATTGGTATTTTATGGATGGGAATCTGTCGCGTGAAGAAATGACGGCAGATCTTGAGTCTATGAAAGAGATTGGCATAGGAAATCTCGTATTCCTGGAAGTAAATGTGGGTGTTCCACGAGGTAAGGTTGATTTCCTGAGCGAAGAATGGCAGGATCTGTTTGCTCATGCAGTTAGTGAGGCCGAGCGCCTGGGTATTGAGATCACCATGGGCGTCGGCCCCGGTTGGACTGGAAGCGGCGGACCCTGGGTAAAGCCTGAGCGGTCTATGCTTCATCTGGTAGCATCAGCCACGGAAATTAAAGGACCAGCCAAATGCAATATTTCCTTACCTGTTCCGGAACCCCGGCAGCCTTTTTTTGGTGAAAATGGGCTTACAGAAAAAATGAAAGAACAGTGGAAAGCATATTTTAAGGATATCAGGGTCCTTGCCCTTCCAACACCAACCATAACGGAAAAGATCAGTGATATTGATGAGAAAGCACTCTATTATCGTGCTCCATACTCTTCCCAACCAGGGGTAAAACCTTATCTCCCGGCACCAGCTGAATTTCCTGAACTACCTGCCGGTGCATCCATAGAAAAAGGAAAGATCATTGATGTGACCGAACACATGGCATCCGATGGAAAGTTCACCTGGGAAGTACCTGAGGGTAACTGGACAATCATGCGGTTCGGTACCCGCAACAACGGAGCCGTTACAAGGCCAGCACCTGAACCGGGACTGGGTTTTGAGTGTGATAAATTTGACGCATCTTCTTTTGATGAACATTTTGATGCCTTTCTCGGGAAACTAATCAAGAAGACGGGTGGACCGAAAAAAGGATTGCAGGGTGGCTGGACCTTCCTGCATATGGATAGCTGGGAGATGGGTGCACAGAACTGGACCGAAGACTTTCGTGAGGAGTTTCAGCGCCGCAGGGGCTATGATCCAGTTCCCTTCTTACCTACATATACTGGTAATATTGTCGGCAGTCTGGAACTCAGCGAAAGGTTCCTCTGGGATCTACGAGTCACGGGACAGGAACTGATCCTGGAAAATCATGCAGGCAGGATCAGGGATCTCGGGAGAAAATATGGTTTCAGATTATCCATTGAGCCATATGACATGAATCCCACAGCAGACCTCGACCTTGGATCCCTGGCTGATGTACCTATGTGCGAATTCTGGAGCATGGGCTATGGATTTAACACCTCCTTCAGTCCATTTGAATCCTCTTCTATA
>JAZGGT010000673.1:0-5192 GCA_036480555.1 Bacteroidales bacterium
TGCCCGTTGAAACTGACTTTTATCTTCTCACCAGGATCAGCCCAGCCCCATATTTGTACCGGTTTATCCCTTTGAATAACCATGTTGCCTGTGAAAATGCCGGGCAGTCTGACCTCAGCCCGAATGGTGAGGCAAACCAGAAGTGAACATAAGATAATGAGCTTGGATTTCATATTGATTATTATTATTTAGGTATCTGGAAATTTAGCAATTAATTCATAATACTCCATGTAAGTTATTGGATATGTTTTCTGAAATGAACCCTTATCTTTGTTACTGACAATACCTGAATCATGAAAAAATCAATTGCCCTTTCAGCACTTTTGTTAATCCTGCCCCTGATGGCTGGCGCCCAATCCACAGAACAGGTCTATCTGTCAGGTACCGGCTTCGATCATACTCTGGAATGGGATTTTTACTGCAGCGCGGGTATGAACAGTGGTACCTGGACAAAAATCGATGTACCATCCTGCTGGGAACAACAGGGATTTGGAGAATACAATTACGGCCACGTTCCCTTTGAGGACCGCCTGAAGGAAGAAGGGCATTACCGATATTCTTTTACTGCTCCCGGGGAATGGAAAGGCAAGCATATCCGGATCGTATTCGAGGGTGTAATGACCGATTGCGATGTCCTGATAAATAGTAAACCAGCCGGTCCGGTCCACCAGGGCGCTTTCTACAGATTCGACCATGATATCAGCCGGCTTCTGAAATACGGACAGATAAACCTCCTGGAGGTCAAGGTAAAAAAGTTTTCAGATAACGAGTCAGTGAACCAGGCTGAGCGGAAGGCGGATTACTGGATCTTTGGCGGCATCTTCCGCCCGGTATACCTGGAGATCAAGCCCGTGGAACACATTGAAAGGGTAGCCATAGATGCCAGGTCGGATGGCTCCATTCATTCCGAAGTAAACCTGTCCACCGGAAGGAAGGCATCCTCGCTACAAGTGAAAATCTTTGATGCAGCTGGGAATGAAACAGCCCGTTTCTCCTCACCTGTGGAACGCAAGTCCAGATTGGTCAGTATCAGGGGTAAAGTCGAGGAGGTACAGCCATGGACACCTGAATTTCCCCATCTTTACACGGCCAGTTTCAGCCTGCTGGATGCCCGGGGCAATACCCTCCATGAGACAGCTGAGCGGATTGGATTCCGGACAGTGGAAGTCAGGGAACAGGACGGGATCTATGTAAATGATGTACGCATAAAGTACAAGGGAGTGAACCGCCATACCTTCCACCCCGATCACGCACGTACTTCCAGCAAAAATTTCAGCATAGAGGTGGTGAACCTGCTCAAGGATATGAATATGAATGCGGTTCGCATGTCACATTATCCACCGGACCCTCATTTCCTGGATGTTTGCGATAGTCTGGGACTCTTCGTGCTGGATGAACTGGCAGGATGGCAGAGGCCTGCATATGATTCTGTGGTAGGAAGAAAACTCCTCAGAGAAATGATCGCCCGGGATGTGAACCATCCCAGTGTGGTGATGTGGGACAACGGAAATGAAGGCGGCTGGAACACAAACTATGACCGTGATTTCAAGGAACTGGACATCCAGCAAAGGGAGGTGATCCATCCCTGGGGCGCGTTTGAAAAAACCAATACGGCCCATTATGTAGAGTATGATTACCTCTCGCTTGACCATTTTGCACCCCGGAGCATTTTCTTCCCGACAGAACTGCTACATGGTTTGTATGACGGCGGGCACGGGGCCGGACTTGAGGATTTCTGGCTTCGCATATGGCATCATCCCCTCTCTGCAGGAGGTTTTCTCTGGGTATTTGCTGATGAGGCCGTCAAAAGAACGGATACGGGAGAGCTTGACAGCGACGGGAACCATGCACCGGATGGAATACTGGGGCCATACCATGAAAAAGAAGGCAGCTTTTACACCATCCGTGAGGTATGGTCACCTGTCTTCATAGAAAAACGTTACATCACACCCGAATTCAACGGGATATTCAATATTGAGAACCGTTTCCATTATACCAACCTGGACCAATGCAGCTTTTCCTACCAATGGATACAACTTCCCCGGCCTGGTGAAGCAGGTGCCACAGAACCCGGAATACCTGTTCCGGCTGAGATCCTTGCCGAAGGTATACCTGTTGTGGATCCCCTGACGCCCATGCAAAGGGGTATAATAACAGTTCCCCGGCCGGAAGGGTGGATGGCTTCAGACGCCCTCCTCCTTGAGGCCCACGACCCGCATGGCAGGCTGATACACACCTGGACCTGGCCGGTCAAATCCCCTGATGTAAAAGCAGCTGAGCTCCTACCTGCCAGTGCCACAGGTCAGGCTGTTGATGACCGGGGGATCAGCCTGGCAGAGATGCCGGACAGGCTCATATTGGAGGCATCCGGGACCCGGATCGAGATCAGTAAAGAAACTGGCATGCTTGAAAAGGTAAGTTCAGAGGGTAAGTTACTTCCCCTATCCGGGGGATTTATCGTAGGAAAAGAAACGCCGCCCCTTAAAGAACTGGAACATTTCAAAGAGTGGAATAAACTGCATGTGAAAGTAAGTTTTGAAGACAAATCCCATTTCGAATGGATCCTGCATGAGGATGGCCTGCTGGACCTGAAGGCCAGTTACAGCATGGATAAATCCAGGGTTCCCTTCGCCGGTATATCTTTTTCATACCCTGAAGAACAGATCCAGGGCGTCCGGTATCTGGGCAATGGTCCATTCCGGGTATGGAAGAACAGGATGCCAGGTGGTAATTTTGCTGTCTGGGATAAGCCATACAATAACACCATCACAGGACATGAAGAATTTGAATATCCCGAGTTCAAGGGGTATTATTCCAATCTTTACTGGGTGACTATAAGTGATAATAAGGATCATGAGTTCACGATTTATTGCAGGTCTGAAGATATTTTCCTGCGGCTGTATTCACCCGAAGAATCACCAGATCCGGCAAAGACCACGGTCAAACATCCCCCGGGGGATATTTCCTTCATGCACGGGATCCCGGCCATCGGGACCAAATTCAGGGAAGCCGGATTGCTAGGTCCACAGTCCCGCCCATACCAGTATAATTACAGAAGGATACAGGGGGGGACTCTTAACCTGGACCTTACCTTTGATTTCTAATACCAAACAAAGAATTCAATGAAAGATTCATCAATTTTCAAGTGCCTGGCCGTAGACATGGGAGCCAGCAATGTCCGCATTATGCTGGGGACTGTATCACACACCGGGATAGAATACCGGGAAATATACCGCTTCGCCAATACGATCATTGAAAAGGATGCGCATGAACGCTGGGATATTGAACATATACTCCATGAGATCATAAAGGGATTGAACCAGGCTGTTGACATTGCCGGCAGAGGTATTGCCAGTATTGGAGTGGATGCCTGGGGAGTGGATTTTGCCATGCTGGATGCTTCTGGTAAACTGATGGAATTGCCGGTCGCCTACCGGGATAAGAGAACAGCAGGGATGGAAGAAAAATGGCTGGGCATGATGAGCCGGGAGGAGACTTTTCAACGCTCGGGCATCAACTTTTATATTTTCAATACCCTTTTCCAACTGCTTTCCATGAAAGACAGTGAGAAACTGGCTGCCACCTCCCGCATCCTGTTCCTGCCATGTTACGTGTTGTCCAAACTTGGCGGAAAGGCGGTCAACGAACTGACCATCTCATCCACCTCACAGTTGCTGAATGCTTCATCGGGGAAATGGGACCCGGTGATCATGGAGCATCTGGGTATTTCATCCGATATATTGGGTGAAGTTTGTGCACCCGGGACCATCCTGGGGGAAGTGGATCATCCTGAGCTGGAAATGCCCGGCACTAAAGCCATTACCGTATGCTCCCATGACACTGCCTCTGCAGTGGTATCTGTTCCATTCGGGGACGAAGCCTCGGTTTTTATCTCGACCGGGACCTGGTGCCTCCTGGGGATAGAATCTGACCAGCCAATTCTTTCTCAGGATGCCCTGGAAGAAGGATTTACCAATGAAAGGGGTTATGGCGGCAGCTACCGTTGCCTGAAAAACATCGTCGGCCTGTGGCTGGTACAGGGACTCATTAAAAGCCTTCCGGTAAACGAGGATTACGATGAGATAGAATCTCTGGCAAGGCAGTACGATGAGCACCTGAACATTGTCAATTCGGATGACCCCCTGTTCTATAACCCGGAAAACATGAAAGAAGCTTTCGACGAATATTTCAGGAAAACAGGACAGGAACTGCCAACGGGTGCGGGAGGTTATTTTCGCTGTGCCTATGACAGCCTGATCTTCTCCTTTCGTTATCATATCGAACTGATCGAAAAGATGACAGGACAGACCATTGAGACCATCCACCTGATCGGTGGCGGATGCCAGTCAGGTTACCTGACCAGTCAGACTACTTCTATATGCAATCGTAAGGTCGTTAGTGGTCCGGTTGAAGCCTCCACCATAGGAAATATCCTTGTCCAGGCGATGGCCATGGGGATCCTTCCTGACCTGGGAGCCAGCCGTGCACTGGTTAAAAATTCAATGCCTGTCCATACCTATTTTCCAGATCAGCAGCAAGCGGACCATGAGTCAGTTTACAGGAGATTCCTGGAATTAAAGAGTAACGGAGATAAAAAATAAGCTTATACTATTTTGATAACATTCAATGGGATTGAGAGGCACCGGAATCCGAAGCTTCAGAGACTTTGTATAAAGTCTGTAATCCTTTCAGCTTATCTTTTAGGTCAAATATCAACCTGTCATTAGCAGTTTCATAATACACGTTATGCATTTCATGAGGATCATTTTCCAGGTCATATAATTCCCAGTTTTCAGGCTCAGAAAGAAAATGAATAAGCTTATGGGTTTTGGTGCGGATACCGTAATGTTGCGGAACACCCCAACCGCTCTCAAAGAACTGATAATAAACAGCGTCTCTCCAGCTTGCAATAACCGGTGTTTTAAAAAGGGAATGTAAAGACTGCCCCTGCATTTCACCAGGTATATTAGCACCAGCCATCTCAAGAATGGTTGGAGCTATATCCAGGTTCTGGACCAGTTCATTGCAAATCAGCCCTGGAATTATCTTATCTGGATATCTGATAACCAGTGGTGTACGCAAGGATTCTTCATACATGTAGCGTTTGTCAAACAATCCATGTTCACCCAGGAAGAATCCCTGGTCAGAAGTGTATACAACTACGGTATTGTCAGCGAGTCCGTGCTGATCAA
>JAZGGT010000674.1:0-2413 GCA_036480555.1 Bacteroidales bacterium
TACCATTATTACGATTGATACCCTGTATTTTGTGGAAGATTTAGAGCACATGATCCACACCATGAAAGAGATTGTCAAATCAGGGGGACAGATGGGCATTTTTTACAGTGCAAAGATCACACCTGAGGAATCACAAGAGCGTTTATCTCCTGAAAAAACAGCATTAGCTGAAATGTTACAGAAATATCATTTACGGTTTCAGACGTGGGATTTTACGGAACGTGAACAGGAATTTTGGAGAGAAAGCAAATACGTTGCAGAAGAACTCAAATCGGCATTTGAAGCGGAAGGAAACCTTGATCTCTATAAAAGTAGAATTCGTGAATCGCAACGGGAATTGGAAGCCGCCAATTCAGGGAGAAAAAGCCGGTACTTGTATCATGTTCAGATATAACCCTGCAACGACACGGAATAATGTTCGAATTGTAAGGCTGGCAAAATTTTTGTGGACAAAACATAGGGGGTTAAATATATTTCCTCACAACAAGAACGTGTTGTCCCATTCAATAACTCCCCTAAGGTGCTATACGAGAGAAGGGAGGTGATATCAGCACAATGGCGTGAAGAGGTCTCACTTTCTTCACCCCATTGCCATAAAAATTCGGATCGCCTGGACTCCATTCGTCCAGGGATAGTAGTCAATGTAGTTTACCAATTTTTTATTACTATCTAACATTTTCATGGGAGGTTCAATTATGAAAGTTTTTAACATAGTGTGTATATTTACGTTTTGCTTTATATTGGCCACGAGTAGTATCGTTGCAAGTGAACCCGTTGAGATTACCTTCTGGCATATGGAACAGCCTCCTCATCGAGTTGAGCGCGTCCAGAAACTGATTGATGAATTTAACGCAGCAAACCCTGACATTGTGGTGAAGCAAGAACCGCAAAGCTGGGGAGAAATTTATGCTAAGGCTCCGGCCGCCCTAGCTGCCGGTAATGCGCCAGAACTCCTGTTTGCAATTCCTGATTTTACCCCTATCTTAAAAGATCTCGGTAAGGTCCAACCGGTGGATGATTTTGTGGCTGAGATGGATAAGCAACACAATTTTTACGACGCAGCGATTGCCCCCTATAATTATGATGGGGCTGTGTGGGCTGTGCCGCTCTACAACATGGCTCATTCCCTTTGGTACCGAAAAAGTGTGTTTGAGGAAGCTGGTGTAACGCCTCCAACCACCTGGGGCGAATGGCTGGAAGCTGTCAAGAAGTTAACCACCAGCGAGCAGTACGGCATTGGGTTGCCTGCTAACCGGCAACTGTATACTGACCAAACAGTCTATGACTTGATGATTAACGCTGGGGGCGATGAAATTTACAATACGGATGGGTCTTTGCGCTTCAACAATCCGGAAACCGTCGCAGCCTTCGATTTTTATAAGCAACTTTACCAGTACTCGCCGCCGGACAGCCCAAACTGGACCTGGGGTGAAGCCGAGGCATGTTTCGGCAATCGTAGCTGTGCGATGATTTTACAATTTACCGTCATAACCACTTACGATACCCAGGCAGAAGGGGATGCCGCGGATCTGGGCGTGATCCCCATTCCATATAAAGAGGGCGCCGAGAATCCTGGTACGATTTCATACGTGAATGCAGTCATGCTCCTAACCGATGATCCGGCCAAACAGGAAGCGGCTAAAAAATTCCTGGCCTTCATTCTTGAACCTGAAAATTATGGCCGATTCCTCAATATGGAACCGGGACTCTTCTTACCAGTGACCGAGGATGGCAGCCAGGCGAAGAGCTTTTGGGAGGATCCCCTGGTGGTCAAGTACAAAGCCCAAATCGAAACAATGGTTAAAAACTCCACCAAAGGCCGCTTGTTTGGTTTTACCTATGGCAACACCTTCCCCAGTATTGCTGCGATTTCCGGACAAAACTTACTGGCTCAAACCTTGCAACTGGTGGTCATAGAAGGGCAATCCGCTGAAGAGGCCGTGGCGACCGGACAACAATGGATGGAAGAAGCCATAGAATAGAAAAGTAATGTGTGATTAGGGGAGGTAGACATCCACCTCCCCTTTCCTAAAAAAGTAACTACTCAGGTATCTTTTTGACAGGATTGACAGGATTGACAAGATAAGGCAATGGGGTAATCCTGTCAATCCTGTCTTTATCCCTGGGCTGCTCTGAAGCATTTTTTCTGTTTTGAAAAACATAATCCGTAATTAATGTATATTTGATACAGGATTGACATGAAAACACATGTTCATTAATCCTGTTCATCCTGTTCATCCTGTCCAAAAAATGCCCTGCCTGAGTTAGTTACCCTAAAAATTTACCAGACGTATGACAACACAGGACAAGTATTTACCTGAACAACGGAAACAGCATCATTCGTCGTACGTTCGCCAGGTAGTAACGGGGTATCTTTATGTCCTGCCACTCCTCCTATGGTTAGCGGGAACCA
>JAZGGT010000675.1:0-2813 GCA_036480555.1 Bacteroidales bacterium
AGGTGGCAGAACCTGGAAACAAAAATCTCCTTGCCCAGTTTTTGTTCAAAAGCAGCCACCAGGGCCTTATTCCTGGCTGTGGCACCCTGGAAGCAGACTTTTTCCCCTATCATCCCTTCCATAGCTACCTTCTTCAGGTAATTATCCCTCACGGAAAAGAGTACGGCAGCCAGTAATTCATCAACAGAATATCCCTCGTTGATGAAATTGTTGATATCCCTCTCCATAAAAACAGTACACCTGTCACTGGTCAATGGTGCTTTTTGGCCTTCCACACGCCCTGCATATGCCGACAGGGCTACATCCAGTTTCATTGCCTGCTCTTCAATAAAGCTTCCGGTACCTGCGGCACATACAGCATTCATCTGGGAAAAGACCACCTCTCCATCCCTGAGTACAGTAAATTTGGCATCCTGGCCACCAATTTCTATGATGGTGTCAATTTCAGGATTAAGGTGAATGGCTGCCCGTGCATGTGCGGTGATCTCATCCAGGACAATGTCGGCATTCAGTATTTTCCCGATCAGCTTTCTCCCTGAACCCGTGGTGCCTGCGCCCAGGATAGCAGGAGACCAGGCATGTTTTGTCATGAATGTTTCCAGGGCTTCCATGATGCTGTGCACAGCCTCTATTGGTTTACCGGAGGTGTAAGTGTAGTAACCGATAAGGGGTAGATTGTCGCCGGTGCTGATAAGGGCTTTTGTACTGGTGGAGCCAATATCGAATCCTATATAAATACCATCTGGTTTTTCCCGGCCGGGATCTTCGAACAACTCCACCTCGACGGTCTTTTCATATCCCCTGATGGAGGACCGGTGATCCCATCTCCTGGTTTTACTGAAATCGGGATACTGGCTGAGCGACAATTCGAGAGGTTGGTAATAATACTTCCGCTCCTCAGTGTTGTGAGAAAAGATCTTGATGAGATCTTCAAGTGTTTTCCTGTCATTATTCTTCCTGTATCCCTCAAGTGCCAGCAATCCGGTTCCAAGTGCCCCGAAAAGGTGGGAATATGGATGTACGATCAGCTCGGACTGAAGCATTTCCCGGATATAACCGGCTACTACCTGGTTTTTGGATACCCCGCCTGTAAATAGTATCTCACAGTTCCGGGCAGAATCATGGAACAGTGTATCGCTAATATTTTTGGCCAGTCCCTTGCATAGCCCGTCACATATGGCCGCAAGTGAATGGCCTTCCTGTTGGGCATGAATGAGGTCGGTCTTGGCAAAAACGGAACAGCGGGATGCAATGTCGGGGACATTGTCGCTGTTTCTTTCAGCCAGCTTACAGAATTCCTCAATTGACGGGATGTCCAGCCTTTTGGCCTGCTGGTCCAGGAAACTTCCAGTACCAGCGGCACAGGATGTATTTGTGCGGGACGATTCATATCTTCCGTCCGGGTCTTTAATAATCAGGTAAAATTTTTCAGCCCCGACATGCAGAATATGATCAAACGGCTTGCCGGGATACATGCTGGCCCTTATCAATGCGGTTTGGATATCCGTAAATTCAGAGGTGAGTGCAAAATCCAACCTGTTTTCAGGATCCAGCTTACTGGCCATTTTTTCCAGGCATTTTCCAATCTGTCCATGGTGGGCTTCATAAAAAGTAGCGCTGATCTTTTTACCGGTATTCAGCCGGACCGCTGAAATGGTCATGGATCCAATGTCTACCCCGAGAATCATAATAACAGTTTCATTTCATTGCAAAATTAGTAACTACCCACACTAAAATTCAGGTTCTGCTGTCATATAATCAAGATTTAGAATGGTTAAAAATAATTCGGTATTTTTGCACAGATCTATACTTACCGCTGTGATTGAAAAAGAGAAAGTTAAACGACTGCCTGAGTGGTTCAGGATGGAGCGGCCTGCCGGTGGTAATTACAGCCACCTTAAGAACCTGTCGGAAAAAAATAACCTGCATACCATTTGCAAAAGTGGAAATTGTCCGAATATAGGAGAATGCTGGAATGCAGGAACAGCCACCTTTATGATCCTCGGGGATATATGCACAAGGGCCTGTAAATTCTGTTCCGTCAGGACGGGAAAGCCCATGCCTGTTGATTGGGATGAACCCCGAAGGCTTGCCGAATCGATAAAAACCCTCGGGGTAAAACACTGTGTGTTGACCTCGGTGGACAGGGATGACCTGGAAGACGGTGGGGCATCTTTCTGGGTAGAAACGATACGGACAGTGAAAGAAACCAACCCGGAGCTTACACTTGAAACACTGATACCGGATTTTCGGGGGAGGCAGGATCATATACAGCAGGTTATTGGTGCCGGACCTGAAGTGATCTCCCATAACCTGGAAACCGTACAGCGTTTGACACCCAGGATCAGGAGTATGAATAAGTATGAAACCAGTCTCGATGTCGTAAGATATATATCTTCCAGAGGGTTCATTTCCAAGTCAGGGATCATGCTGGGATTGGGGGAAACCCGGGAAGAAGTGCTGGAAACCATGGATGACCTTCGTGCGGCCGGCTGTAAGGTCCTTACAATAGGGCAATACCTGCAACCAACACTGCGCCATCATCCGGTAAGGGAATATATCCACCCCGAAGTATTCAGGGAATATAAAAAGATCGGATTGGAAATGGGCTTCCGATTCGTGGAGAGCAGTCCACTGGTAAGATCCTCCTACCACGCCGAACGCCACATCAACGCTTAGTATTCCCCTCTTTATTGGTATTGATATTTTCTCTATATTACGATCCGTAAATATTTAATTAATATCATACTATGAAAAAAGGAATCCGGATTGTACTGACAATTCTGTTAATCCACACAATGATGATGAGGGGA
>JAZGGT010000676.1:0-2800 GCA_036480555.1 Bacteroidales bacterium
GATTAACCAATTTCGCTTTGACGGGCAGGACCTCCGGCACGGTACCTATATTTATCATATCTCAACAAAGGGGGATATATACACCAACCGCTTGTTGAAACTGAAGGATTGACCCTTTAAAATCTAAACGTTAGCTGAAAGGTAAAATTCCTGGGCGGTCTGATATCCCCCGGCCTGCCCATGTATTCCTTATTTGATATATTCCGCAGTATCAGTCCCACATTCATAAAATCAGCAACATCGTACAATACCCGGGCATTCATAATGGTATAGCCATTATTTTGCTCAGCCCAGTAATCCGGGAACCCGGGCAGGATCAGTTCGCCAATTATGGGACTTAGAAAAACCTCATCGATATTCTCCATGCGGCTGTTGTAGATGATGGTATAACCCAGGGTAAATCTGCCTGGAGAAATTTCGATATCCCCTTTCACGGAATGTTTGAAGCGGTATTTGAGGTATTGGTTCTCTGTTGTATCCCCGGCTACCCCAACATTTAAATCAATTGGATTGATATAAGTATAGCCGGCCATAATGGTAAGAGGCAGGATATAAAGTTTTCCAGCTCCCACCAGGGTAGTCTCAAACCCTGTGATCCGGGCATTCCCAACATTCAACGCCTTGAAGCCAACATGTTCCAGGGTAGCCTCATCTATACTGTCAGGTTTGTAAACCCCAAAATTAAATTCTATCATATCGTGGTACTGCGTCCAGAAAGCTGCCAGGTCTATATAACCGTTCCATTCACCCAGCCTTACACCCTGTTTAACACCAAGTTCAGCACTCCAACCCCTTTCTGACTGTAGATCAGGATTGGGGAAGATATTCATCGCACCTACACTGGTGGCCGTAAATTTCTCTGCCACCGATGGGAAACGGTAACCCTGTCCGAATGACGCCCTCAGGTAAGTATATTCTAAGACCTGGTAGTTCAGTCCCGCTCTCACTACCGGATTGGAATATTCTACCTGCCTGTCCAGTTTATACCTTTCAAAACGGACACCCAAAGACAGGTTCAGCTTTTTCAGGGGTTTGGCATCAAGCTGGGCAAAAATGGCATTGTTGAAACTATTGTGATTACCGTACAATTCTGCCACTGTTTCCGACCAGGTGGCAGATAATCCACCTGTAAAATCGAATTTATCCCCGAATTTCCTGTAATACTGGTATTCCCCGAACATAAGGTTTGAACGGTTGTTTTTATCCGTGGCTTCCGGAAAATTATTTTTGACATGAAAAAACCTTGTTTTCAGGCTGTGCCGGGCACCATTATTCCCATAATATATGATATATGGATCAACATTGATCCGGCTGCCGTTCAGGGCAGATATGGCCTCAGGATTCTGCCTCAGAGCACCCGAATCGGCATCCTGCCACATCAGAAAATCGATCTTTTCAACAAGCATGCTGTTCATATTGACCCCATACGACAAACCCTTTATTTTCCTGCTCCTGTAATTAAGTTTCAGGTTGAGGCGTCCTCTTTGCTGGTGCTCATTTTCCCTGTACCCCTGGTCCTTGTATATATTTCCCCCAACAACCAGGTCCAGTTGCCCTATCTTCCTGGCATGTGCAAAATTGGCTCCTGACCATATCCGCTGTTTATCCCACCAGACCGTTTCACTGCGTCTGGGATCAAGATATACCCCCAAAAAGGTACTCAGGCTGGTTTTTGGTTCTGATGCCGGATAAGCAGTGCGGATATTAAACACCCCGTTCAGTGCTGATGAACCGTATAGCACAGAGGAAGCTCCCTTGATTATTTCGATCTGTGCAATATTCTCTACCGGAAGGTAATCCCATTTAACATCCCCTGCATCTCCTGTCAAAATTGGCAGGTCATCCATCAGTACCAGGACTCGGCTCCCTGCCCCGTAACTATACCCGGCCCCTCCACGGATACCAGGCTGTCCGTCCAGAATTTCAACGCCGGGAGTCTGAGCAATAATATTATCGAGCGAGCTAATGCTGTTATTGCTGATCCTTTCGGGTTTGATGATATCCATCGAAACCAGTACTTCTGATAACTTTTGCTCATACCTGCTGGCACTCACAACGAGCTCGTCCAACAGGATTACGGAACGCACCATTCTTACACTCAGGATGATGGTGTCCCTTGAGCCTGCATATAAAGTTTTTCTGTAGGGTTGATATCCCAGGTACCGGCAGATTACACTAATCACCTCTCCTTCCGTAAGCAGGATATATTGTCCACCGGCATCGGAAATGGTTCCTTTCTTCTCATCCAAACTTATGCTTGCACCTATAAGTGGTTCCCCAGTCAATGAATCACTTATCATTCCCTTGATTACCAATGGTTTCTGGCTGAATAAAGCAGAGAAGACAGCCAGCAGGATAAGGATGAGGATGGATTTTTTCATTGGGAGCCTCCCGTCAGACACAAATTTAAACAACGCGCATGAAAACTGGGACCAATTAAGCAGAATACTTCTAAATACCTCATTTTAATTGCCAGAGATTTTCAAATCATAAGAATAGTTGGCTGTTTTCTTGATTATTGTAATATATTGCAGTGATATACTAATAGATAACCATGGTACCTGCAAAAAAACCAGAAGCCTGCGAGAATATTCAGGATATCAGGAATGCCATAGATGAGATCGACCAGGAAATCATCCATCTGTATGCATTAAGGGATTCCTATGTAAGGGAGATTGTGAAATTTAAATCCGATGATGAGGAGATCCATGCCAGGGAGAGGAAAGCTCATGTGCTGCAACAGAGAAAGGCATGGGCGGCTGAAAAGGGTCTGGATCCGGAACTGTTTGAGAAGCTTTTC
>JAZGGT010000677.1:0-8912 GCA_036480555.1 Bacteroidales bacterium
TGCCAGTCCCATTTCCACCTTGAATCCTTCTTCCTCAAGTGTCTTAGCCAGTAAGGCCGAAGACTTATATTCCTGGAGTCCGAGTTCAGCATAGGACCAGATCGCATCGGATATCCGTCCATATTTATCAAACGATTCAGGTTTGCTGATGTAATCCAATACAAATTGCTTTTCCGGTGTGACAGGCTGTGTGTCAGGTAATTGAGCAAAGACTGAGACAGGAAACAGGATCATGAAAGTGATACGAAACATCTTCTGGGTTCTCATCATGGGTGTATAGTTTATTGTCTAAGCTATCTTTTTCTTCTTTTTCGGCGGCTGGTTTTTTTCTCTGGTTGCACAGGGGAAATAGTAAAACTAAAACTTGTTTTTTGTGCTGGCAGCAGGTAAGCCGGACGGCAGCCCGGACCGCAAGTGGCCGTTCCGAGTCCACTTTGACGGTAATCAAAATTAAACGTGATATAATCCTCTTTTTCAAGCTGCCAGGTATGTTTTGCTTCTGTAATATTGGCATCATTGTACCTGTAGGCACTGAAGTTCACAGGTTCCGGACTGGAGAATCGTAGTCCATATCCCTGATCATCGATTATGCTTACCCGGCGGATCTGTGAGCGGTTGCCGTTCTCCTGTGGGATAATGTAATCTTCCCACAGTTCATCGACGGTGTTCCGGAAAACATCAACCCTGCCGCTGGATTGGCGGTCAGGGTAAGTCTCATGGGGCCCCATACCATACCACTCAACGTTTGACTGCCTGCCGGGTAGTCTGAATTGCATGCCGGTTTTCGCCAGGTATTCGGGTTTGTCACTTGGATCAGACAGGACCTCAACCTTCATCGTTCCATCCCCGTCTATGCGATAACTGATATTTACCTTAAAAATTAATTCCTGCCGGTTATTGTACAGATCGAATGATGATGTCAGCGACAGGCGGTCCTCGTCATCCCTCGAGGTTGTGAAGCCGGTCAGGCTGTGATCAAGGCTGTCAAGACCCGTCTCCTTCCATTTCCCGTAAGCATTCCTGTCTTTCAGGTCATTCTCGGTAGGAGGACGCCAGAAATTGATAATCGGTCCGCTCATGATCAATTCCTTACCATCCAGTAACCAGGATTCCAGCATCCCTTCCTTGCTGAATGTGATTGTGTACCCGTCGCCATTGATGATTACAGATCCCTGCTCTTCGGTTACCGTGTAGTCTGGTGAAGGTATTTCTGCAGTTGTAGTTGCAGGAGACACAGAGGACAGGAGGAACTGTTCCCATGCCACCATATGACCCTCAGTTGCCCATTTATTGTCTTCCGACAGGAGTACCTGGATATCCAGGAAGTATTCCTTTCCGGACAGCAGGCCTGCCGGGTCAGGTTCCGGTAGCCGGATTGGAAGACGTATGATCCCTGAATCCTTCGGCTGTATCCCTGGCAGGGATATTTTTCCCTCCTGCAGGAGTTTGCCTTCACTTTTTATTTGCCAGCGGGCATCAAAATAATCAAGGCTGGTAAAATTGTATCGGTTGATCACATTGATTTCACCATTCGGAAGGTTGGTTGCTTCAAAATGGATGTACTGGTAGACTTTTTTTATTTCCTGTATTGCCGGACTGGTACGGCGGTCGGGGTATACCAGGCCGTTCAGGCAGAAACTGCCATCATTGGGATAGTCTCCGAAATCACCCCCGTAAGCCCAGTATTTCTCTCCGGATTCCGTGTATTTCGCCAGTCCCTGGTCCACCCAGTCCCACACAAAGGCCCCCTGCATCCTCGGATGGGCATAGATCACATCCCAGTAATCCTGCAATCCGCCAACACTGTTTCCCATTGCGTGGACATATTCACAGAGGATCACCGGCCGGGCCGGGTCATCTTCATGATATTCTTTCATGTCTTCAGGAGAGGCGTACATATCGGAGATGATATCAAACCTGGAAGGCTTGCGCTCCGGTCCATGGCGGTCAAGATGATCTTCATAGTGAATGGGGCGGGAGGGATCCCTTTCCCTGATCATGGTTTCCATTGCGTAATGGTTCTCACCAAGCCCGGTTTCATTGCCGAGGGACCAGACGATCACCGATGGATGGTTCTTGTCCCTTTCTACCATCCGCCTTCCCCTGTCCAGGAAGGCTTCCAGCCATTCAGGATCATTTGCCAGGATATTCTTTCGTCGCAGTTCGTGGCTTTCGATATTGGCCTCGTCCCACAGGTAAATGCCATAAATATCACAGAGTTCATACCAGCCGGGTGTATTGGGATAGTGAGATGTCCTTACGGCATTGATATTGTGCTGCTTCATCAGGGTGATGTCCTGAACCATCAGTTCCCTGCTAATGACCCTGCCGGTTTCGGGGTGGATCTCATGGCGGTTGGTGCCTTTGAGATCAACTGCTACTCCGTTTACCAGTAATTGTCCACCGCTAATTTCTACCTGACGGAATCCCACCCTCGAGGAGATGACTTCATCTGTTCTTCCCTGCTCATCCTGCAGCTCAAGGATCAGGGTGTAGAGATTGGGGTGTTCGGCGCTCCAGAGCCTGGGCCGGATCACCTCCTGCTGGAATTGTATGGTCAATTCCTGCTGGTAGTTCAATGATTGGTTGATATCCAGCTGATGATTGAGGATCTCCCTGTCTTTATCTCTCAGGGAAATTTTTATCTTTTTAGGATTACTGCGGTCCATCCCGGCATTCCTGACACTCACCCTCAGATCAAAGACCGCATTGGAATAATCCTGGTCAAGGTCAGTCGTCACAAAGAAATCACGCATGTGCATGGCAGGTCTTGCCATCAGGTAAACATCCCTGTATATACCACTCAGCCGCCAGAAGTCCTGGTCCTCCAGGTAAGAACCATCCGACCAGCGGTAGACCTCAACGGCGAGTGTGTTGTGGCCTTCCTGCAGGAATGGGGTCAGATTAAATTCAGCAGCCGTCATACTGCCCTGGCTGTAACCAACCTTCATACCGTTTAACCATAAATAGAAGGCTGACTGCACTCCCTCAAAATGGACATATACCTGCTTTCCATTCCAGTTTTCAGGGATATCAAACCCGGTACGGTAGGATCCCGTGGGATTGTCCCGATTAATTTTCGGGGGTTCAGCCGGAAAGGGATGTTTGATATTGGTATAGATAGGTATGCCATATCCTTTCAGCTGCCAGTTGGACGGGACTTCTATATCATCCCAACCACTGTCATTGTAATCCGGCAGGTAGAAATCCACAGGACGTTCTTTCGTGTCTGCCGACCAGTAAAATTTCCATGTACCGTTCAACATCATGATGTTCTCCGAGGCCAGCTTGTCAAATTGCAGGGCTGATTCAACATCCGGACAGGGGACAAGGGTGGCATGTGCAAGCTGTTTATTGTAGGATATTATCCCAGGGTTTTCCCAGTCATGCTGCAATGGGGCATCCTGGGCGCTTACCAGTCCGGGAACCATTCCGACTGCCATGTACAGGTATACCAGCCTCAAAATATTCAATGTTCTACCAATCATTTTATCTTTTCGTTTTACTGTAATCTTTGATGGCTTTCCACAGGTCCTTTTTCATTCGTTCTGCATCGATACGTGTAAAAACATGTATTTTGCGCTGGACATTTTCCGGTGGGGTGATCACCTGTTTTTGTGATGACATCTCAGGGTGCAGGATGGCTTGTATCAGGGCAAGGCTCCCCATGGGAATGGAATCATTTCTCAGGTCCAGGGCCTTCCAGCTCTCCACTATATTATCAAACAGGCTGTCCCTGAGGGGGAATTTGCTGAGGGACTGGCTGCGGTCAATGACCAGGTCATGCCCTATGGTGGCAGGCATGATGTACAATTCAAGGTCTTTTGTGTTGAGCAGGATATCCATGGCATCCAGGTCATTTTTGGTATTCCATTCATTTTTGTTCCAGACCCTGCGAGACGGCTCATACCAGGGCCCCATGATATAGCAATTAATCTTTGGTGCGATATCAGGCACTGTTATGAGGGCGGTTGCCAGATTGGTAACAGGCCCCAGGCATACCAGGTTCAGTTTTTCACCTGCAGGTGTTTCCGAGGCTCTTTTAATGATATAGGAGGAAGCCCTGTTGGAAGTACGGTCCCTGTTGGAAGTACGGTCCCTGTTTTTAATGCTCATTACAGGCCATGCTGCTCCTGGCAGGTTGGGTACACTGGTCCGGTTGAAATGTTTAAGGATATACTGGTTTACAGCCTGGTTCAACTCGACTGTACTGTCATTATCCAGGTCAGCCGGCCTCCACTGAGCTGAAAGGAGTCCCTCTAACACAACCTCTTCTTCCAGTAAAAAACGTACAATGGCCATTATATCATCCTGTCCGTGGGCTGAGTCTGTATCAATGATCAGGCTCAGCTTATCCCGCCTTGTCAAATCCCGGAAGAAGCTTATATTGCTTACTACCAGGTACACAATGAAGGCAATTACGATGAAGATAAATATCCTTTTCAGGATCCTTTTCAGAGCAGTTTTCATTTTACCTGGTATTATACTGGTTTTAGCTGGCTTCTCTTCGAAGTTTAAAGGTATTAATAAAATGGATGAATCTTCTGAACAAATCGAGCAGCACAGCGACGTAGACGAGAAAAGAGAAACCCCAGAGGATCAATAAATTGAACCACTTCGTGTCGGTGAGCTGGTTATTGAACTTCTTGTAAGGAGCATAGAAATGTGCCCGGCCAAAGTTGGATTCCGGTATCAGGTAAATGGGATCATCCTTCTGTACTAACTTACCATTGATTTCCTGAATTTTATTTACCTCATGATAGTTGGTTACCTGTTCCTCGAGGCGGTCATTCTGATTATCCTGCCTGAGATTGAAAACTGCGTCAGAACCCAGGGAATCTGACAGCTTTGTGTACAACTTGTCTATCTGGCTGGTAGCCTTCCTGGCGGCATCCTTGAAAACCAGGCTGCTGGCGTAGGTGAGCCAGTTGCCCAGTTCCGTGGCATATGACTCATCAAAATCATTAATGTTCAGCCTTGCCCAATGTTCGAACTCGAAGAGATCAGGATGATTGCCTAGTTTTTCAACCTCATGATTTATCAATGCAAGGTTGGCTTCCAGGATCTGCTGGTCTCCGCCGACCCCCAGATTCCTGGTACACTCATCCAGTTTGTTTAACAGGCGGGGAATTAGAAAGGATACCTTGAATTGAGCTTCGCTCTTTTGCTGTTCATAGAAATAAAAATTCCTGTCATAGCGGTTGTTCTTGGCCTGTTCCACAGCGAGGGCCTCGTATGCCCACCTTGATGCCATCATGTCTCCAATCACGGGCACATAGACCTTGGATGTGATACTCTTGTGAAGATCGTCAAATTTTACTGTGACCCCGCTTAGCAACAACTGAGGGATAAGGATCAGGGGGATGAGTATATATATGTTTACAATCGAGTTCATTCCGGATGAAATATTCAGTCCCAGCATATTGGCAGTGAAGGCCGTACTGAAAAGGATCAGCCAGTAGCTGAAGGTCATTCCCTTGATTTCAAGGATCCAGTTGCCTACGAGCACATAGAGCAGCATTTGAACGGCAGACAATGCAAACAGATAAATGATCTTGGAATTAATGTAACTGAACCAGCTCAGGTTGAGAAATGCTTCCCTTTGCAGGATCTTCCTGTCGCGGATGATTTCTTCAGCACTGACGATAAGTCCCATAAATATCGCGACAATGACAGACATAAAAAGGTAAGCAGGCAGGTTCTTGTTTTCACTGAAAATATACTGCTCTCCTGGTGCAAACTTGGTAAAATAAGCCAGGATGAATGCCAGCAGTGGCGCTTCAATCAGGTTGAGCAGGACATATTGCCGGTTGGTCAGTTTGGAGAGCAGGTTCCGCAGGAAAAATACCTTGAATTGTACATTGATATCCGGAATCCTGAAAGAGGTGGCGGGCAATATCTTTTTTGGCTCTTTGAAAACAATATCCTTAGCGATATTTTCCTGGTAATGCTCATACCAGGTTTCGGGTGATATTTTCCTTTCCTGGGAGTATTTCCCCTTTTCATCAACCAGTTTGGCTTCTACAATCTGCAGGATCTGTTCAGGATTGACATTTCCGCAGCTGGGGCATTCTGCCTCACTGACTTCGGCAAAGCTGCTCAGTTTTTTAAAGTAAATAATGGCATCAACAGGATTTCCGGAGTAGATAGGGAATCCCCCTTTATCAAGCACCCAGAGCTTATCAAACATCTTGAAAATATTTGAACTGGGCTGGTGGATGTTGGCAATTACAAGTTTTCCCTTAATGGTCTGTTCCTTGAGCAGGCGAATGATATTTTCTGCATCCACGGATGATAAACCGGATGTTGGTTCATCAATGAACAGGACCGATGGTTCCCGCATCAGTTCCAGGCCGATGTTCAATCGTTTCCGTTGTCCGCCACTGATAAACTTGTTCAGGGGGGAACCCACTTTAAGATCCTTTATTTCAGTGAGATCCAGTTCAGTAATTATATTGATAACGGTTTCCACCATTTGCCTCTCGGAGTAATTACCGAAACACAAATGCGCATTGTAGTACAGGTTCTGGTACACTGTCAGCTCTTCGAACAACAGGTCGTCCTGGGGGACGAACCCGATAATCCCTTTGATCTTGAAACGATCCCTGTGCAGGTCATAATCATTGATGGTGATCTGGCCGTTGGTTAAGGGCAGCTGACCACTCAAAAGGTTAATCAGGGTTGATTTCCCGACACCTGATCCACCCATGATCCCAATCATTTGGCCGGAATCTTCGGAAAAGGAAAATCTGCGGATGCCGTTTTCACTATTCTTGAAGCGAAACTCAATGTCCACCGCATTCAGGGTGATCCGGATCTCCTGTGAGGATTGAAGTAACCTGCTGGCAATTTCTGAATAATAGATAGACCCGAATCCGCTTCCACGGATAATGGATCCGTTGTCAAACAGATGCACCTTTCCGGTATCCAGCAGATTGCCGTCTACTGTCAGTGTATCCGGACCCTGGTATTTCAGTACAAAAACATTCAGGCTTTTGAAATTCAGGAAGATGATTTTTCCTTCGATGCCAGGTTTGATAATCTTATTATCCTGTATCTCATCGACCGGCCTGTTCTTCTCTATCCAGTCCCCCTCCAGCTCATCCACTGATCCGGGGCCTTCCGCCTGAACATAAATGGTATACTCATCCGGGATCTGATCATCTTTTTCTTCTTCCAAAAATAGGATGGCATTGTTGAGTTCTACCCCTGTTATCGAAAAGGTTTCTGCAACAAGGGTTACAAATTCCCGTTCCAGTTCAGAGACGAATTTATCTTCCAGGATGAATTCAATCAAACGTAGTAGTACGATGATCCGTTCATTGCGGTTCAATTCTTTCCGGATCTGCGTACAGATCCTGGTCACGTTTTCCGTATCCAGGGCAGCTGTCTGAAATCCAATATCTTCCGGCGGAATGGCAAGGTCACGCTGATAGAAGTCCTGGTAGTTCTCAAACAGGTGAAGGTATTCTTCGATGACTTCCTTTTTATTCAGGTATCTCAGGAGGTATGATTGAACGATATTCCTGCCGGTATCCGATATACCTTCTATTCTCACTGTGGCAAAAACAGCGAAAAGATGCATCAGGGCATTGAGAATAGATTCGCTCATAGTTATACCTCTTAGGCAAAGTAAATGTAATGATTTTCAAAAAAAAAGCCCATCAGGTTCTCAACACGAGAAATTCTGACAGGCAGATATGCTTTTCAAGCTTCTGTTATTCAGGTAATGATCATCTTCCGGAGTTCTTCTGTTCTGATGATCAGTTCTTCCAGCTGTTTTGGAGAAAAATCAGTACCGGATTGCTGGTAAATCTCCTGCAGCCCTGTTAGTCCCTCGTATATATCAGCACCCGTATCGATGACCCTGATAGGAGCTATCACTTCCAACAGTTTTTCAAGTGATGAATTTTGATCTGTAATGATATCAATGATTTCTGAATTATCCTTGCTGATCAGGCTTATCTGGGTGGTAATGTAAAGCGCCTCGATCCAGCTCCCTGCCATAACCAGTATGGACATATCATCCTGTTCATTGGACGCAAGGTACTCATAAGTCTTATAAAAGGACTCAGAAATGATGTGGATCAGTGAATCCACATTGTCCAGGTTACGTTCGATGCTTGTTACCATATCCTCATTGAATCCCGCTTCAATTTCCAGGTCCGTTAAGAGTTCGCGGGAAACATCCAG
Source organism: Bacteroidales bacterium (assembly GCA_036480555.1). Taxonomy (GTDB): domain Bacteria; phylum Bacteroidota; class Bacteroidia; order Bacteroidales; family SM23-62; genus SM23-62. The sequence continues at coordinate 8,194 of JAZGGT010000677.1, forward strand.
GTACTGCATGGTTTCCTGGGTCTGGTTATAGGTGGCTGCATAACTGAGGTCCGCACCATATACACCAAGGTTAAGGGCCTTGCTTTTCAAACTGATATACCTGTTCACATTGTCAACAGGATTGCAGAGATTGAGTATATAGCTCGCACCTGCCTCAACCAATAGTTTGGTCACCTCGAAAGAAGTGGGAAGCGGATATTCCGAAATCTCCTTGATAAATTCGTCCTTGTTATCATATTCTTCCTCTGTGTCTGGAACTGTCGATGTTCCTTCTTTGCCTGTCCGGTTCTTACAGGCTGTAACTGACAGGAGGAAGAATGCTGCCAGGAGGATAGAAATTATTCCGCTGACTTGGGTTTTTGTCTTTTTCATTTTAATGAAATTATCTGTGTTGTGAGAAATTATTGGACCAAAAATATAAATTTTATCAAGATATTTCGCCAAATGTATGATTACTTATACAAATTACTATTTTTGTCAAAATTCATCCCCAACAACAAAATCCATGAAAGTAGTACGGGAAATTTTCGGTCAAATTCCAGGTATAGGTGATGCAAGCCTTTATACCATAAACAATTCAAATGGCATAACCCTTAAAATTACAGATTAGGGGGGTACCATTCAATCTAGTCTGGTGCCGGACAAAAACGATAAACCAGGCGATGTTGTCCTCGGTTTTGACAGCTTGGAAGACTATTTGAAGAGCCAGCCTTATCTGG
>JAZGGT010000678.1:0-3681 GCA_036480555.1 Bacteroidales bacterium
CACCTGTTGTTCTTGGGGATGATGGAAACGGCATCATTGATTTTGATGGGAATGTGGTTGCTGAAGCCATAGATGAAGAAGATGTAGTGATCATGGCAGAAATTGACTTTGCCAGGGAAAGAATAAATGAAAGCAAATGGTGGGAAACCAATAATCGAACAAACAATGTCAAGGCAATACATTACAAATCCAGTCGCCCCGAGATCTACCAGATGCTTACCGACCCCCATCCCCCCGTCCTGGACAAGTATAAAGACATACATCTGACGACCGGTGACAGGGAACGACAGTTAAAAGCAGTAAGGGAGGTCGATTACGGTCCGAAGAAGAAATGAATTAATCCTGAACATTATGACACGACCGGTTTTACTTTGTTGGCTGCTTGCAATGGTGGTTACTACCATTTCTTTTGCACAGACTGAACCTTCTGCCATTGAGAAACCTGTAGATGATGCTGAGTATCAAAGAATACTGGAGTATTACAGTTACGATCCGGAGATGCCTTCAGATCCTGAATTCTATGGAGAATGGCCATGGCGGGGACCGCATGTATTGTATAAGCTATCCTATGCCTCGGTAAGGGAACAAAGAGTCCCGGCATACCTTGCCATACCCAAGGAAACAACAGGTGAAAAGATCCCGGTGGTTGTCCTGATGCATGGATGGAACCTGTTCTGGGGCAAGAATGAGGATTGGGTCCTGGAATGGATCCCCCTTCTCACAGCCCAGGGATATGCGGTACTGGCACCGGATCATTTTATGTATGGTGAAAGAAAAAAGGAAGGTGGCTTTGACAATGGCAGCGATAGGGGACCGTATTATTACCGCGACTGGATGTGCCAGTCTATTGTTGATCTGAGAAGGGGTATCGATTATCTTGAATCACGCCCCGATATTGATCATGATAGGATAGCTGTCTTCGGCGGGAGCCTGGGCGGTTGGATTGGTTCTATTCTGGCTGCCGTTGAGCCCAGGATAAAAACTGCCATTCTCAGTGTTCCGGCGACAGAGTTTGTCAGAGCACAAACACCTCCCGGCCGGATTATTAACTCAAGTAATTTCTTCCCCCACTACAAGGATCTTTCCCTGTTGATGGTACTGGCAAAGAATGATGTACCCCTGCGCAATGCCAGGGCAAAGGAGTTCTTTGATCTTGTACAGGTAAAGAAGGAAATGGTCGAGTATGATGAATCACATTTTCTTGATCCGCAAAAATATAATAAAGAAATTCTGGAATGGCTGAAAGAAAATCTTTGACAATGGTATATCGCAAAGTATTTATCCCCCTTGTTTATTTCCTCCTGGCTTTTCAATATTCCTTTGCAGATGTCAGGCTTCCCGCATTGTTCTCAGAGAATATGGTGATACAGCATGAAATGAATATTCCCGTTTGGGGCTGGGCTGATCCCGGTGAAAAGGTCATGGTTGAAATTGGGGATTACAAGGCTGAAGCGATAACGAGTGCTGAAGGGAAGTGGAAGGTCAGGATCGGACCTTTAAAGGCTGGTGGGCCTTTCGAAATGTTAGTATCCGGGAAAAACACCCTTCGAATTATCAATGTGCTGGTGGGAGAGGTCTGGATATGCTCAGGGCAATCGAATATGGCCATGGAGGTTCGTAACTGTCTGAACCCTGATCAGGAGATCTCCGAAGCAAAACATCCCATGATCCGTCATTTCCAGGTGAAAAGGACCAAGGCTGCTGAACCGCTCGAAGATGTAGCTCCGGTAGCCAACAGCAAGGCTTCCTGGCTGAACACATGGGAGATTTGCGGTCCTTCAACAGCCGGGCACTTTAGTGGCACCGCTTACTTTTTCGCCCGTAACTTGTATGAAAAACGAAATATTCCGGTTGGCATCATCCATACCTCCTGGGGAGGAACTACTGCAGAAGCCTGGACACCACGGGATACGCTGGAAAATGATCCAGGGCTGAAATCAATCCTGGAAGACTGGCCGGCTTATAATGATGATGAAGAATGGTTGAAACAGGAATATGAAAAATTCATCCAGGAAGTTAAAAAAGCACGCATGGAAGGGAGGACTGATCCCCTGTATTTTAACCAGCCTTCTGTACTCTACAATGGGATGATTGCCCCGCTTATTCCATATGGAATGCGAGGCGTTATATGGTACCAGGGTGAATCAAACGCCTATCGTGCCTGCCAGTACCGTGAATTGTTCCCGGCTATGATCAAACAGTGGCGAAAGCAATGGAAGCAGGGAGATTTCCCTTTCCTCTTTGTTCAACTGGCAAATTTCCACTTTGAACCCCAGGTTTTTCCTGAACTGCGGGAGGCGCAGTCCATGACGCTATACCTGCCTCAAACTGCCATGGCAGTAACAATTGATATTGGTGATTCCACAGATATACACCCCAAAAACAAGCAGGAAGTGGGCAGGCGTCTTTCCCTGGCTGCTCAGAAAACTGCCTATGGCGAAGATATTCTGTTTTCGGGTCCCATATACAAGAGAATGTTTGTCGAGGGCAGCAAATGCTGGTTGTTGTTTAATCATGTGGGTGATGGCCTGGTGGCCAGAGGAGGTGGAGAATTGCTCGGGTTCAGTGTGGCCGGGACAGACAGAAAATTTCTTAAAGCCAGGGCCAGGATCGATGGTGATCAGATCATTATCTGGAACGAGGAAATCGATCAGCCGGTTGCGGTAAGATATGCCTGGGCTAATCACCCGGTTGCCTGTAACCTGTATAATCAATCCGGGGAAAATACATACCTTCCGGCATCACCCTTTCGCACAGATAAGTGGCCGGAAATATCCTGCAGCGCCGCACAGGTCATCACGCAAAAACGCGCAGAAGTACCTTCATTGCATGATACCAGTAAAGATGAACTGGCCAGGACTATTGAGGATAAGCTGCAGAGCATGGAACTTTATTCCTTTTCAAAAGATTTAGTAAATGGCACAAAATGGACATATCAAAAAATTTACAAGGGAAATCCTTTCCTGTCTGAGCAATACTGGCCAATGGCAGACCTGGTATACAGGGGGATCCAATATTCGGGTTTTCATTTAAACTATGACCTGTATAATAACAATCTCATATTGTTATACGAAGATAATGACATCAAGAAATATATCGTGCTTTCCAATAAGTACCTTGAATCCTTTTCCTATACAGATACAGTAAGCCGACAGGAACACCGTTACGAGTATTTCAGTATACCCGGTACAAATAGTAAAGAATTATACGAGAAAGTTTATGGAGGCAAATCTTCATTCATTATCCGCCCGATGTGTGAGATAAAATATGATCCAACGGATAATTTCCCTGGAGAATATGTCCGAAGCTATGAATATTATATTGAGATTGAGGGTAAATATGAGCGTATTCATTCAAAAAAAACACTGCTCAATGCTTTAAAAAGGAATGTCCCGGAAGTTAAAAAGTTTATCCGTAAAAACAGATTGAAAATAAACAGGAAACATCCTGAAAACGTTGTTGCGGTATTGAAATATTACGATGAGTTAGGCTAGATGAGAATGTGAAAATGCGGGGAAAGAAAATATACCTTATATTGTTTTTTTTGGTTTATGGGCTAACATTAAAGGCCCAGGATGTATCCATAAGCGAAAAATTTCAGGATGTACCTCTCCTGGAGGTTGTTGAAGCATTAGAGCAAAAGTACCCGGTCCATTTTTTCTTTGATCCGGCAATCATCGA
>JAZGGT010000679.1:0-9577 GCA_036480555.1 Bacteroidales bacterium
TTGCGTGATGCGCTGGATGTAAGAAGGAAATAATTACAGATTTCGCCTCCGCAGAAGGAGCCAGGCCAGGCCTATGAAAAGGGCCGTGTAGCCAAGTGCCAGCAGCAGGTTCAGGTACACAGGCAGGTCTTCCGCCAGAATGCCTATTTCACGCAGGTTCAGCGTGTCAACATTGCCCGGATCCGCTTTATTGCCTGAGGAAATGGATAAAAATTCAGGCATTGGGGTAAGGTTGGAAATAACCTTCATGGGAAAATACAACCTTGCTTCGGGCGGGAAAAATAACCTGAAAACAGGTTCGATGATCAGCCGGTACAGGATGAACAGGACAATGGCCAGGGCAGTATTCCGGAAGAGAATGGCCAGCAGGAAACCGGTTGACATATAGGCCACTGCCTGGACAAAGTAAACCAGCAATATATAGGTTTTCTTGACAAACAATCCGGCTGTCATGTCCCTGGTGAAAATAAACCCGAACAAGAGAGAAAAGAGCAGGACCATCAACATACTGTAGATGGCTATGGCAATGATTAAAAATACTTTCCCTGTCAGTAGATCAGAACGGCTGAGTCCGTCAATGACATGTTGCCTGAAGGTGCGGAATGTATACTCGTTGCCCGTCATGACAATGATCAGGATGGCCAGCAACAGGTTGAACCAGCTAGCCACCCATGGAAAGAATTCCCAGATATTGGGGAACTGGTAGAGGTAATCCGTGCTGAAGCCCGGGATGGTTATATCCAGCCGGGAAGTAACCAGTACAACCAGGAAAAATAAAATGAAATGCAGCAGGATGATGACCCTGAATGCCGTGTAAGACCAGATTTTCGTATACTCGTTGAGGATAATGGACTTCATCAGCATTATTGTTTTATCAGTTCCAGGAACTGCGATTCCAGGCTTTTCTTGCGTGTTTCCAGGTGGGTCAGGACAATGCCCTGCTGATGGGCAAACTCATTGACATCCCTGGCCCCGTATCCGGATTTAAGGACAATGACCAGTTTGTTCCCGTCTTTTTCGATGGAAGCACTCATTCCGGTTCTGATCAATGATGACTTCAACTTTTCGGATTCATCACATTCAACGACTACGGGATCATCTGCCGCCAGCAATTCGTGTACCCGGCCCTGGGCAATGGACTTGCCTTTTTTCAGTACAACTACATGTGTACAGACTTTTTCAACTTCATCCAGTATATGGCTGGCCAGGATAATGGTTTTTTGTTTCTCTGACTCCCCTTTGATGATTTCCCTGACCTCGGCGATCCCTTCCGGATCCAGTCCGTTGGCAGGTTCATCGAGAACGAGTACATCGGGGTCGCCAAGCAGGACGGCAGAAAGGGCCAGCCTTTGTTTCATGCCCAGGGAAAGGGTATCAAATCTTGATTTCTTCCGGTCCCATAAATTGGTAAGCTTGAGAACCCGTTCAATATCTCCCACGGGTTTTCCCTTTATTCGGGCAACAAGGGTCAGGTTCCTGGCCAGGTCCAGGTATGGGTAGAAGTTCGGCACCTCTATCAGAGAGCCGATTTTCTTACGGATGGCAGCCGAGGCGGATTTACCATACCAGTGGTAGGTTCCCTTATCAGCTGAGATCACACCGCATATGATTGCCAGGGTGGTTGTTTTGCCGCTTCCATTGGGACCGAGGATGCCGAATACATGACCTGCCCCGACTTTCAAAGACAAATCCTGGACGGCTACGATGTGGCCGTAATGCTTGGAAATCTGCTGAATGTTTAAGATAGGTTCCAATTTGCAGTCCCTGAGAGTGGTAAGTTTAAAGGCCTAGTTCTGCCATGAATTTTATTCTCATCAGCCTGATATCCTCCACTGTATATTCATCTTCTCCGAGTTCATCCATTGCTTCAGACACAGATTCGCTTTCAGCTTCCCGAAAATAATCAAAAACTTCATCCTGGTGATCTTCATCGAGGACTTCATTGATATAGTAATCAAGATTAAGTTTAGTTCCACTGTTAATGATGGCTTCTATTTCGTTCAGCAGTTTGGGCATTTCCAGGTTTTTGGCATTGGCGATATCGTCGAGAGATACCTTCCTGTCTATATTCTGGATAATATAAACCTTGAGTCCGGATTTGTTTACTACCGATTTGACGACCATATCCTGCGCCCGGATGATCTCTTTTTCATCAACATAGGTCTTGATCAGTGCAATAAATCTCTGACCATATCGCTGTGCTTTGCCCGAACCTACACCCTGAATATGCTGCAGTTCTTCCATGTTGATGGGATATTGTATGGCCATGTCCTCCAGGGAAGGATCCTGAAAGATCACAAAAGGTGGAAGGTTCAGTTCACGTGATATTTTCTTGCGAAGGTCCTTCAGGATATTGAAAAGTTCTTCATCAACCGTGCTGGTCTTTCCTCCCTGTGCCATGGCAGCATCTTCTGTAGCAGCCTCATAGTCATGATCCCTGGTTACCATCCGGCTGAATGGATTGGCAATATACTCACGACCCTTTGCAGTTATTTTTAACAGGCCGTAATTATCAATATCCTTGGTGAGGAATTGGGAGACCAGGGATTGGCGCAGAACGGCATTCCAGAATTTGATATCCTGGTCACTGCCTGATCCAAATTCAGGGATCTTGTGATGTTTGTATGATTTGATAGAGGAAGTCGCATTTCCGGCCAGGATATTGGCAATATGGTTTGCCTTGAATTTTTCCTTGACCACAAGGATTAGTTGCAAAGCCTTGACAATAAAATCTTTCCCTTCTATTTCCTCTTTGGGATGGAGGCAATTATCACAATTGTCACAATGGCCATCCATGATTTCTCCAAAGTAATTCAACAATAATTTGGGTCTGCACACAGATGATTCAGCATATGCAACTGTTTCCAGCAACAGTTGTTTGCCGATCTCCTGCTCTGCAACCGGTTTTCCCTGCATAAATTTCTCCAGTTTCTGGATGTCATTGTAACTGTAAAAGGCAATGCAGTTACCTTCGCCACCATCCCTGCCGGCCCTTCCGGTTTCCTGGTAATAGCCTTCCAGGCTTTTTGGAATGTCATAATGGATCACAAATCTAACATCCGGTTTATCAATCCCCATCCCAAATGCAATGGTGGCCACGATCACATCGACCTCCTCCATCAGGAACTGATCCTGATTGGAGGACCGGGTGGCTGAATCCATTCCGGCATGATAGGGCAGGGCCTTAATATCATTTACCTTCAGCGTTTCAGCCAGTTCCTCAACCTTCTTGCGGCTAAGGCAGTAGATAATACCCGATTTCCCGGGATGGTTAAGGATATACCGGATTATTTCCTTGGTTGCGTTAATCTTTGGACGTATCTCGTAATAAAGGTTCTCCCGGCGGAATGAGTCCTTGAATATCCGGGCATCAAGCATGTTCAGGTTCTTCTGGATGTCATGCTGCACTTTGGGTGTGGCTGTAGCTGTCAATGCGATGATGGGAGCCGTGCCGATCAGGTTGATAATGGGCCGGATGCGCCGGTACTCCGGCCTGAAATCATGACCCCATTCGGAAATACAATGAGCTTCATCAACCGCGTAGAATGAGATGTTGATCTTTTTGAGGAATTCAATGTTCTCCTGCTTTGTCAGTGATTCGGGTGCCACATAGAGCAACCTGGTACGCCGGGACATAAGGTCACTTTTTACCTGCTCAACCTGGGCTTTTGACAGGGAAGAATTCAGGAAATGTGCGATGCCATCATCCGTACTGAAACTCCGCATGGCGTCAACCTGGTTTTTCATCAATGCGATCAGGGGGGATATGACAATAGCAGTCCCATCCATGATCAACGACGGCAGCTGGTAGCAAAGAGATTTGCCACCTCCTGTCGGCATCAGGACAAAGGAATCATGGCCGTCAAGAACGCTCCTGATGATCTCTTCCTGGGTACCTTTGAAATTATCAAAACCAAAATATTTCTTAAGGTGACCTTTAAGTGATATATCTGTACTGATCGTCATTCAAAGTGCTACTCTAGTACTCAACAATTAAGATACGAATTATTTATAATATTTATTCTGCTGGGAGTTAATTTAACTTCTAAATAACAAGATCTCCTAAATGAAAGGATTCTGCCTGTCCATTTAAAATATATGAATACATTTGTATTCTAAATTTAGAAAAAATATAATTACGGATCGCTGTAACGGACCATTTATATAACGTATATCTGATAATAATAATGTAAGCATGGCAGAAAAGACTGAGAATGAAATGTCATTCCTGGAGCATCTGGAAGTATTAAGGTGGCATATTATACGGGCAATATTGGCAATACTGATCGTCGCTATTGTGGCCTTCATTTTCAAGGATATCGTATTCAACAAGATCATCCTTGCCCCTAAATTGCCAGAATTCATTACCAACCGTTTGCTCTGCGATTTCGGGAGGGCCATCAATATCCTGACTCTATGTATCAATTCCAGGCCATTCGAGGTGATCAGTATCAAAATGGCAGGGCAGTTCTCCATGCATATCATGGTATCATTGATCGCCGGCTTTGTAGTTTCTTTCCCTTACGTTTTTCACGAATTCTGGAGATTTATCGTACCTGCCCTCTATTCCAAGGAAAAAGGCCATGCCCGTGGGGCTGTTTTTTACAGTTCCTTATTGTTCATGCTGGGGGTCTTGTTCGGCTATTTCGTGATTGTTCCACTTTCTGTTCACTTCCTTGGATCCTACAGCGTTAGTGAACAGGTTACCAACCAGATCAACCTGGTCTCATATGTTTCAACCGTGGCTTCAGTAGTACTGGCAGCCGGGGTCATATTTGAATTGCCCATACTTGTTTATTTTTTGAGTAAAGCGGGACTGGTAACACCGGAGTTCCTGAGAAAATACAGAAAGCATTCCCTGGTCATGATCCTGGCCCTTTCTGCCATCATCACACCACCCGATATTTTCAGCCAGGTACTGGTGTCATTTCCACTGATATTTCTCTACGAGATCGGCATCGGCATATCCAAACGGATCAATATACAACGGGATAAGGAGCTGGGTGGAGGCGTAGAAACAAAATGAAGAAAAAACCGTTATTTAGTAGCTAAAGATCATCCAATGAGACTGCACACCAGCAAACTTGTCAAGAGGTACCGGGCAAGAACCGTGGTGAAAAGGGTATCCATCGAGGTAGAACAGGGGGAGATTGTTGGATTACTAGGCCCTAATGGGGCAGGGAAGACTACAACTTTTTATATGATCGTGGGACTGATAACCCCGAATGAGGGGAAGATCTTCGTTGATGACCTGGATATCACCAAAGAGCCCGTTTACAAGAGAGCCAGGCTGGGCATTGGATACCTGTCCCAGGAAGCTTCGGTCTTCAGAAAGCTATCCGTGGAGGACAATCTCATGGCAGTGCTTGAAATGTCCAAACTATCCAGGGATGAGCAAAAAGCCAGGATGGAAGAGCTATTGAAGGAATTCGGACTGGAGAAAATAAGGAAAAGCCTGGGTATACAGTTATCCGGTGGAGAACGAAGGAGAACGGAAATTGCCAGGGCCCTTGCTTTGAGTCCCATGTTTATTCTCCTCGATGAACCATTCGCAGGGGTTGATCCCATTGCCGTGGAGGATATTCAACGGATTGTTAAAAGCCTGAAAACCAAAAACATAGGTATCCTGATCACCGACCACAATGTACATGAGACACTTTCCATTACCGACCGGGCTTACCTGTTGTTCGAGGGAAATATCCTCAAATCGGGAACTTCCGATGAACTGGCCGAAGATGAGCAGGTACGAAGGGTTTACCTGGGTAAAAATTTTGAGCTGAGGTAGAAACTTTGATGAGCATCTTCCCTTCCCCGTTGACATTCTCAGGAAAAAAGAATAAATTTGCGGCGGAAAATGCGGATGTGGCGGAATTGGTAGACGCGCTAGATTTAGGATCTAGTGCCTTACGGCGTGGGGGTTCGAGTCCCTTCATCCGCACCCGATAACAGATCTGCCGCCATGCTGACGATGACAGGTCGTTCGTATGGCGGTTTTTAAGTAACAATAAGAATTAATATGAATATCAGCAAGGAAAACACAGATGATTTGAATGCCGTTCTGAAGATCCGGATTGAAGAGTCGGATTATGCAGGGCGTGTCGATGAGGTTTTGAAAGATTACCGAAAGAAGGTTCAATTGGATGGATTCAGGCCAGGGAAGGTGCCTGCGGGACTGGTCAGCAAGATGTACCGGAAGCCCGTAATGGTTGAGGAGATCAACAAACTGGTGTCAGAATCCATATCCAATTACCTGAAGAAAGAGGAAATAAGCATACTCGGGGAGCCTCTTCCCAGCGAAGAGCAACCCGATGAAATAGACTGGGATACACAGACTGAGTTTGAATTTGATTTTAACCTGGGACTGGCGCCCAGGCTGGATATTTCTCTTACCCAGAAGGATAAAGTGCCCACGTATGAGATCAAGCTCGAAGATAAGATGATCAATGAGACAAAGGAATCCTATGCCAGGCGTATGGGGCAAATGATCCCGGTAGAACAGATTGAAGGATCTGAGCTCGTTAAAGGAGATTTTATGCAGATTGACAGGGAAGGAAATCTCATAGATGGGGGGATCTATACGGCTGATGCCCAGATTTCCATGGAGGTCATCAAGGATGAGAAGATCAAAACCTCATTTATGGCCCGCCAGGTGGATGATATGGTGGATCTGGACATACGCAAGGCTTTTCCCAATGATACAGAGATCTCTTCCCTGCTTAAGATAGACAAGGCGACAGTCCCTGAGATCGTTCCGACTTTCCGCATGCATATCAAGGAAATCACAAAGTTCCAGGTAGCAGAGATCAACCAGGAACTCTGGGATATGTTGTATGGAAAGGATGAGGTTAAATCAGACACGGAATTTGAGGAGAAAATTCGGGAAGAATTGCGTACAGCTTTTTCCAGGGACAGTGAATACCGTTTTGAGATAGATGCCAAAAAGATGATGCTGAAGAAGATGAAATTCGAACTTCCGGTTGAATTCCTGAAGCGTTGGCTGGTACTGGTAAATGAGGGAAAATTCACCATTGAACAGATTGATGAGGATTTTTCCAAGTTTGAAGATGACCTGAAATGGCAACTAATCCGGGATCAGATCGTAAAAGACCAGGAAATCAAGGTTGAGGCTGAAGAGGTAAAGGCCCAGGCAAAGGAAATAGCCAGGTTGCAGTATCAGCAATACGGCATGATGAACATTCCGGATGAAAACCTGGAGAACTATGCTGTTGAGATGCTGAAGAATGAAGATGAGATCAGGAAGGCCACAGAAAAAATCCTGGATAATAAGGTAATTGATTATCTCAGGACCGCTGTCAGAGTTGATAATAAACAAATTACCATAGAAAAATTCAATAAATTATTCGAGAATAACTAAATTCGCAGGTAAACACTATAAAATGGACCCGAACGAATTCTATAAATATGCTACCAGGCACCAGGGCATCAGCAGCATGACCCTTCAACGTTATACCTCTATCTGGAGCAACTATATTTCCCCGACCATTATCGAAGAGAGGCAGCTCAACATTGCCTCCATGGATGTTTTCTCACGACTGATGATGGACAGGATAATATTCCTGGGACTTCCAATAGATGATTATGTGGCGAATATCATACAGGCACAGCTGCTTTACCTTGATTCATCGGATCCTGCCAAGGATATCCAGATCTATTTTAATACCCCGGGAGGCTCGGTGCATGCAGGATTGGGGATTTATGACACGATGCAATATATCAGTTCTGATGTAGCGAGTATATGTACAGGAATGGCAGCCTCCATGGGTGCTATTCTGCTTACTGCCGGAACAAAAGGCAAGCGTTCTGCATTGAGGCATTCCAGGATCATGATCCACCAGCCCATGGGAGGTGCACAGGGTACTGCCTCTGATATAGAGATTACAACCAGGGAGATCCTGAAAATGAAGCGGGAGCTCTATCAGATCCTGGCTGATCATTCAGGCAACCCCATTGAAAAGATAGAAAAGGATTCAGACCGTGATCACTGGATGACAGCCAAGGAAGCCCTGGATTATGGGATGATCGATGAGGTGCTGGAGAAGGGGAAAAGCAAGAAAGATTAATCAAATTTTCAAAATATGGACCGGTGTTCTTTTTGTGGGAGGGAAAAGCGTGATACCAATCTGTTAATAGCAGGGATATCAGGCCATATCTGTGATAGTTGTATTGAGCAGGCACACAGTATCCTCCAGGAGGAATTGAAGAAAAAGTCAGAGTTTGATGTAAACCAGATCAAGCTTTCAAAACCACATGAGATCAAGGATTTCCTGGATCAGTATGTCATTGGCCAGGATTATGCCAAGAAATATATCTCCGTCGCCGTATATAATCATTATAAGCGGCTGGTCCAGGTTAAGAGCGAGGATAAGAATGAGGTAGAAATTGAAAAATCCAATATAGTCCTGGTTGGAGAAACCGGGACAGGCAAAACATTGCTGGCCCGTACCATAGCCAAGATGCTGCATGTACCATTTACCATCGTTGATGCCACTGTCCTCACCGAAGCAGGTTATGTGGGGGAAGATATCGAAAGTATCCTGACCAGGCTCCTGCAGGTGGCTGACTATAACGTTGAAGCAGCTGAAAAAGGGATTGTATTTATTGATGAGCTTGATAAGATAGCCCGCAAAAGTGATAACCCCTCCATCACAAGGGATGTTTCAGGAGAAGGGGTACAGCAGGGCCTGCTCAAGTTGCTGGAAGGTTCCATAGTGAACGTGCCGCCTCAGGGTGGCAGGAAGCATCCCGACCAGAAAATGATCCCCGTCAATACAAAGAACATCCTGTTCATCTGCGGAGGGGCATTCGACGGCATTGAGAAAAAGATCGGGCAGAGACTGAATACCAAAACCGTAGGGTATACCGCAGTTAAGGATGCAGATAAAGTTGACCGGAGCAATCTGTTGCAATATGTTGCGCCACAGGACCTGAAGGCCTTTGGCCTGATCCCGGAGATAGTAGGGCGCCTGCCGGTACTGTCATACCTGAGTCCGCTGGATAAATCTGCCCTCAGAAGCATTCTGACAGAACCCAGGAATGCCATCATCAAGCAGTATGAAAGCCTGTTCGACATGGATGGTATCAAACTCAGTTTTGAGGAGGATGCGCTGGAATATATCGTGGAAAAATCCATTGAGTTCAAGCTGGGTGCAAGGGGACTACGTTCTATCTGTGAAGCCATTATGATCGATGACATGTTCGAGCTGCCTTCCACAGATATTAAGGAGATCCACGTGGAACTGGATTATGCCAAGAAGAAATTTGAAAAGTCTGATATCAAAAGGCTGAGGGCTGCTTAATTTTATTTTGTTTATTAAGCGAAAATCATTTTCTTTGATCCGACAAAGTACAGCAATGAACAATAATACCTTTAACAATTGGTGGTGGCACATATCTGCATGGGGATCCCGTGAGTTGTGACAGCCATTGTTAAAGAACAGTATAGAATAACAGGCTTGCCAATCACGGCAGGCCTTTTTTTATGGTTAAATATAAGATGATGCAAAAAGTAAAGATCAAAACAGCCGTAAAGCAGATCCTGGCGGATACCATCACTCCT
>JAZGGT010000680.1:0-3062 GCA_036480555.1 Bacteroidales bacterium
GGGTCTGATCCACTGTATCAAACGGGCTAATGAGATTTATGGCTCATTCTCGGGGCGGCAAGGTATTCCTTTATCTTTCCTGAAAGGGAATCTGCGAACGCTGCCCTTTCATACAATTTGTTCTTCATTTCGGATGGATCATCTCTCAAGTTAAACAATTCAACAGGTAATAGACTATCCGCCAGCAATTTGTGTTTTCCCATCCGCAAAGCCGTGGTTGAATAAGGTTTGGGTTTGTCCCCGGGCTGGGGGTAAAAATCATAATGATCCAGTTGCCAGAATAGCTCCCTGTGAGGCAGATCCGTATCCTCGCCCGTCAGCCAGGGCATAATATTGATCCCGTCAAGCCTGGATGGATCATAACTGATCCCGGCCGCATCACAAAAGGTTGGCAGTAAGTCCACATGTGCCGCGACCAGTCCGGTAGAGACTACCCCTGAAGATATCCTTCCCGGCCAGGCGGCGATAAATGGAATCCTGATCCCTCCTTCATGGAGATCTGCCTTTCCACCCTTAAAATAACCGGTGCTTCCAAAAAATGCAGGACCATTGTCCGAAGTGAAAACGATAAGGGTATTATCACGAATGCCCAGCTCCTCCAGGTGCTCAATGATCTACCCGATACAGGCATCCATATGTGAAACCATGGAGCAGTAAAAAAGCTTGTTCCCGGTAAACCCCCGTTTCTTGTATTTAACCAGGTGGGGCTCCGGGGCCGGTTCATACGGAGTATGCGGTACATCAAACCAGAGATTGATATAAAAAGGATGGCCGGAATCCAGGCTTGAATCGATCATGGCCATGGCCTCCCGTGCCTTGATGTCCGTCCAGTGATCCTCCACCGGATCAGCCCGAAGGTCATTTCTCACCATATACCTGCCACCGTCCCGGTACAGTCTTGCCTTCTTCAGCAGTTCCCCCCTGATCGTATCCTCCAGGTTGACAAGGTAATGGTCAAAACCATGTTCAAGGGGTCCTGGATTTACGCTGGCTTCACCTCTGGACCTGGCAGTGCACTGATGTTCCTGTAAACCACCCAGATGCCATTTCCCGATATGGAATGTGCGATACCCGTTGTGTTTCAACAACCAGGGCAATGAGACCTCCTGCACCGGGAGGTACTCACCCCTGATATCCCTGAAATGTTGCCTGATATTGAAACGGAGAGGATACCGGCCCGTCAGGATAGCAGCCCTGGACGGCGTGCAAACCCCAGATGAGGCGTAAAAATTCCGGAGCTGAATGCCTCCGGCTGCCAGGGCATCCAGGTTTGGGGTTTCAATATCGGAGCTTCCGAAACAACTGAGGTCCCCGTATCCAAGGTCATCGGCGAGGAGAAACAGGATATTCGGTTTATCCACCCTGGCACTGTTATCCCTGACAGGGCTTTTACAGGCTGAAATGAGGCAGCAACAGGTGAGTAACAGAAGGTTGAAATATTTCATCTTATTATGTAAATTTGCTTCTGTAAAGCCAATATTTCCCATTTGACATGGTGAATCAGGAGTGATTAAACTGCAATTAAAGCTACAAAAGATGATCGTCATGAAAAAACTGTTTCATTAAAAACACAAACCTATGAAAACAACTGTCGTTTTATTGATCACATCCCTGATGCTCCTTTTCTCCTGCACTAAATCAGGAGAGTTTTTTGAAGATTTTGACAAGTACCATGACCGGATCTGGATCTCACGGGATTTCTGGTCCATCCCCCTGGAAGATTGGAAAATAAGTGATGGAAGGGTGGAAGCCTCCGGAGATCACCCCAAAAGAAAGCTGAACCTGCTGACCAGTACCCTTGAAGGGGAAGGTTCTTTCCATGCACAGGTACGCCTGGGTTCCCTGTCCGGGGATGGTCCCGATGGATATGCCGGGTTTGCTTTTGGACTGAAAGACGAAACGGACAATGATATGAGGTCTGTCTGTTATTTCGGGAAGGGAACAATCGCCGGTATACAGGCGGATGGACAGATCTTCATCGGTGATAAATCTGTTACCCTGCCGGAATCTATTGATTATGCAAACCTTACCCTTGACCTGACGGTTTACAGGTATGAGGGATCTTCGAAGGTTCTCCTTGAATGCAGCGATCTTAAGGGAAGTAAAGCCAGTGTTGAGGTGGATGGCCTCTCTGATACAGAGGGGATGATCGCCCTTGAATGCACAGGGGATTACTGGTTCGATGATTTCAGACTGAAAGGGAGCATGGTAGAACCTGGATCTGCCTTCGGTCCCATTCTTTTCACCATGTACACCCTCAGCCGGGGAACCATGAAATTAACCGCCCAGATGCCGCCACTCGGTGAGGAGGACAACCGGGAGGTGGAATTACGATTATTAAAGGGGCGTAAATACCAGTATGCCGACAAGGTAACAATGATGCCCGATGCAAGGATCGCAAAATTTCGCATAGATGACTGGGATGCCACAGAAGATGTCTTTTTCCGGGTGGTTTACAAAGAAGCCTACCGCAATGGAAGCCCTGAGGAGTATATTTATGAGGGAATAATCCGTAAGGAGCCGGAAAAAGAAGAACTGGTTGTAGGGGGTTTGACATGTCAGTATCATTATGGATTCCCATATACGCCACTCAGGGAAAGTCTCAAGGAAATGGACCCGGATATCCTGTATTTTTCGGGGGACCAGCTATATGAAGGAAATGGCGGGTACGGGATCATCAGGTATCCCGCCGACAGGGCCATACTCAATTACCTCGGAAAATGGTATATGTTTGGCTGGGCTTTCGCAAAACTGATGGATGACAGGCCGACCATTTGCATTCACGATGACCACGAAGTCTTTCAGGGCAACCTCTGGGGGGAAGGCGGAAAACTCCTTACCGAAGAGCAGTGGAACGTGAAACGGGACTGTATCGCAGGGTTCGTGGAACCTGTGGAAATGGTCAATGTAGTCATCAAAACCAATAGTTCCCATTGACCGGATCCTGTTGATCCCACACCCATGAAAAATGATATCCAGGTCTACCATACTGACCTGGTCTATGGCGGCGTGAGTTTTGCCATCGTAGGGGACAGGATCTTCAAATCCGGTCCCGAAAGGGT
>JAZGGT010000681.1:0-3273 GCA_036480555.1 Bacteroidales bacterium
TTGAAACCATCATATTGGCATCCTGGGGAGTATCATCGAAATCCAGTTGAAAGCTCAGGCATCACTGCCGCACAGGCTGATGTGGTATCCTGAAGAGGGATAACGCGCTCTGCCCTGTCGGACAGGCTTATCCAATCCAAACTGAAAACAGCCGATTCCGGAGAATATCCATTTGCCGTTGGTCCCCCTGTGGCAAATGTATACGGTTAATATTAACCATCCCGTTCCAGTCGGTATTTCCATTTAAATCAATGGAATAGTCATTCTGTCCACCATAAATCTTAAAAGTTTGCGTTCGTAAGTCGTTCATTGCTCCATCGGTACTAATATCCCATACAAACAGGGCTTCAATACCTTCTTCAGGCAATGTGCCTGCATTTTCAAGCGATAATGAAAAATGCAGATAATCGTAAAGGTCAGTATTAATGTCCTCAGATGATGGGCCAAAAAGCCAACTGGCATTATTGCCGGCTTTATTGTGTAGTTCGATATGCCCGGAACTGAGGTATTCATTGTCAAGTTGATGCAGCATTTTGAAAGAAAGGCCATGGTTAAATTCCCCCCATCCCTGGGAACCACAATCAAAGGTCCAGGTTCTGTGGCTGTCTTCTGATGCAGATGTTGTTTTTGACTGTGTTTTTTCGGAAACCCCTGAGCCATCGTTTGCAGCTGCTGTAATAAAACAAGCCACAACCAACATCGATAAGACAATTTTTTTCATTTGTAATGCTTTGCGAATCATATCATTTTAAAAGTTTAAACTCCTGAAAGACACATCCATAGTGACTTCCCGGAGGATTCTCCCGAATCTTTGTGCCGTCCGAATCGGTAGAAAAATTTCCAGAATACAAAAGCCATGCGCTTTGGCCATCCTTGCTGATAAATTTGGATGGAATATTTAAAAAGTACGCTTGTTCACCAAAGTCTTCCATGTATGAAACCAACTTCCAATCACCCGTCAGCCGGTCCGACTCAAGAATGTAGGAATTCATTTTTGAACGGGTAACTACACCATCTGTCACACACATCAGGTATTTTTTTAGAGGGGCATTGTAGGTAATGGTGACACAACCCATATTGTTATTCCACTCCAGCAAGGGCTTTATTTTTTTAAAGTCGCTTGTCCAGACCGGATCTCCGGCTTGGTCCTTTCCCGCATAGAATTCATATTGCGAGGCATCATTGATGTTTTCAATGGTGGGTGTAACACGCAACAGGTACACCTGGTCCCCGGTAATCCACGAAGCATTGTAGAATCGCTTTTCAGCATCATGAATATCCGCCCCGTGTGCCACCAGGTAGGCTTTACCATCGGGCGAATGTTCCATATTTTTCCCAAAGTCCACAAAATGGGGCGAACCAATTTTTACAGGATAGCCGTATCTGCCTGTCTCTCCGAATATAGGTTTTTCCGGTGAATGCGGTGTATCTTTCCATGTGCGCCCATAATCGGTGGAATAGCGGAAGCCCACAAAGGGCCCCAGCCATGGCCAGTTGTAGGTCATATCACCATATTTTGTTTGACCAGCCGGATCCAGACAGTAGGTTCCATAGTACCAGATACCATTATAAATGAGGCTTCCGGCAGGATATCTGCCATGATAAGGAAGTGCCGAAGCGTGTGAGAGTCCAAGGCTGTAAATGGTGAGTTTGGTGGGATCATCACCTTCCATGACGGCATTTCCGGTGGAGGTCCTTTCTGCCCCATAACCGAAATCAACCACGCCATCAGAAATGGAGAGGTCCTTTCCCCCGTCCAAACGGGGACAGTGCCCATCGGTAAACGGGGAATACAGGCGATCGTCCTCCGCCCAGGTGGGATACCAGGTATCCCCTACTCGGAAACCGCTTTTCTGACCCCGAAAATGTATGCCGGAAAATTCGTCCGATTGGTGAAAGGGGCAGTCGGCCGGTACTTCAGACTTCCAGGTGAACGCTGGAAAAGATAGGATTTCAGGTTGTATCTGGGCTTGCAAATACAGGCTGCCAAACAGTGAGAAGCCAATAATGAAACATTTTTTTATCATGAGTTGTACTCCTTTAAAGCATCCACCATGGCCACCACATTTTCGATGGGCACGTTGGCCTGGATATTATGTACCGTATTGAAAACAAATCCACCATCTTCAGAAAAGATCTCACACAGGCGCAGCACCTGCTCTTTCACTTCGGCCGGACTTCCGGAAGGCAATACCTTCTGCGTATCCACACCCCCGCCCCAGAAAACCAGGTGATCACCGTATTCCTTCTTCAGGTGTTCAGGTACCATCCCGGCCGCATTGATCTGAACCGGATTGATAATATCGAAACCCGAATCAATGAAACTTTTCATGAAGCTTTCCACGGCGCCACAGCAATGCTTAAAGGTTTTCCAACCGGTATGCTCATGAATCCAGTCGTTCATTTTCCGGTAATAGGGAGCATAAAGTTCTTCATTTGCTTCGGGTGAACAGAAAGTGGAATCCTGGGTGCCAAAGTCCGTTCCGCAGATAAATACCACATCGATATTTTCACCCACCACCTGGTAGTACTTCCTTAAGTTTTCTATGGCTATATCTGTCTGACGGTCGAAAATCTCGTGCAACAGATCCTTGCGCATCAGGGTGGACATATACCATTCGGTAATGTCGCGGATCCCTTGTGGATTTTTCAGGTTCATGGCCGATACGAGTGCAATATCCCCCAGACCGGTGCCGCCGAAATTGGCGATAATCCCTTTATCCGATTCTGTTGTTTTTTCAGTTTGCTCCTTCCAGAAAGCCAGATCTGCATCGCTTACCGGGGTGAATTCTTCCAGATTCTCTTCTGCCGTCAGCATGGCATCGTCAATGGGCTGCTGTCTGATAATAGCATCGAAGAAATAGCTTGCTTTAGGCATTTTAGCCGATGGGGGTACAGAGGTGTCACCTTCCGGAAAAATCACCAGATCCCCATTGGCATCGATTTCCGTGTTGAATTTCTCCGGAACCAGGATCTCCTGTCCCCAGAAGGTTATAAAAGGTCTGAAGTTCTCCTGCGGGATCCCGAACATGTTGTTCTTTCCCCACAAACCCACTACATCAACACCCATGGCTTCGAGAAGGTCCTCTTCCACCTCTCCCAGCATCTGGTAGGGCTCAATCACCTTCACCGGCCGTTTTCCCAGTCCGAAATGCGCTCTCAGTTTTTCAACGACCAGCACATGAATCCCTGTGACCGCATTGGAACCAAAGTCAACAGGTATCCGATCCGACTGTTTGTGATTTAAGGTGCTCTTCAATAATTCTCTTGAGG
>JAZGGT010000682.1:0-2424 GCA_036480555.1 Bacteroidales bacterium
CGGCTTGAAGCCATGACAGATGAATCTGTTGATCTATTTTATTCCTGTACATTATGTCAATCCTTTGCACCCGATCATGTTTGCATTATTACTCCCGAACGATTGGGTTTATGCGGTGCCTACAACTGGTTGGATGGTAAAGCCGCATTTGAAATTGATGAAACCGGACCGAACCAGCCTGTGAAGAAAGGCAAATGTCTTGATCCTGTGAAAGGTGTTTGGAAGGGCATTGATGATTTTGTCTATATCAACAGCCATAAAACCCTTGCCAGTTTCTGTGCTTATTCCATTATGGACAGGCCAATGACCAGCTGCGGATGCTTTGAAGTTATTTGCGCATACGTCCCTGAGCTTAATGGTGTTATGGCGGTAAACCGTGAATTTACAGGTGAAACACCTGTAGGGTTGACATTCTCAACCCTGGCTGGGAATGTAGGTGGTGGACAACAAACCCCGGGATTTATTGGCGTTGGAAAAGTATTTCTTACATCTAAAAAATTTCTTTTTGCTGAAGGAGGATTTAGACGATTGGTTTGGATGCCCAAAGAATTGAAAGAGCTACTGGCAGCAGATTTGAATCAACGTTTCATGGAGCAAGGGGTTCCTGATTTAATGGATAAGATCGCAGATGAAACCATTGGCCATGAGGTAGAAACAATTCGTGATTTCATGCAAAAAACATCTCATCCAGCGCTGGAAATGGAAGATATGGCCATTTACTCCGAATCATATTCTGAAACTGGAAAAGAAACAGCTGAAGAAGAAGATACAGAGGATGTGATTGAGCAATCCATGACTCCCGATCCAGGTTTACAAATAAGCCCGGAAATATTCAATCAGATTAAAGATCAGATAGTCAGGGAAGTATTAGAGGAACTCAAATCCTCAGATAGCAGTGAAGTTGTCCGGAAAGTCAAAGATTCGTTAAATCAGAAATTTACGGGAGAGGATCAGCCCAGAACTACTGAAAAACAAGAACCACCAAAGGTATATAAGACTGTTCGTGAAGGACCCACAGCTGAGGAACGCATCTCTGCGATCAAATCATTCAAGCTACCGAAAGAATCCTGTGAAGTACCGGTATGGCAGGTTACATTAGGAGCAACAAAGGAAGAAGGGGGAACACGTGGGCGTACCTACAGGGTGGGCGGATCAACCTGTATGCCTTTTCATCTTTGGGAGGGAGAGATGCCTAATCGTCCGCTGGTAGCAATGGAGGTTTTTGATGTGATCAGTGAAAAATATCCTGAGACACTCAGGAATATTTATGGTGAGGTTTTATATGATCCGGCAAAAATGGCTCAGTTATGCATTGACAAATATGGTGCCGACATCATATCTGTCCGCCTGGAAGGAACACACCCTGAAAAAGGAAACCGCTCACCAGAACAGTCAGTCGAACTCGTAAAATCTGTTTTGGCAGCCGTTGATGTACCACTTATTATTACCGGTCATAATAACTATGAACGTAACAACGAAGTTATGAAAGCTGTGGCCCAGGCCTGCGCAGGGGAGAATCTTTTGCTAAACTGGGTGGAACAGGATAACTATCGAACTATTGCCGGGGTAGCCCTGGCATATGGACATTCTGTTGTATCACAGAGTCCCATTGATGTAAATATCGGAAAACAGCTCAACATCCTGTTAACGAATATGGATGTTAAAAAAGAGCATATTATAATGGATCCCCTGACCGGGGCAACAGGATATGGAATTGAATATACCTATTCTGTAATGGAACGCATCCGTCTGACAGGCTTGAAAGGGGATAAAATGTTGTCAGGACCAATGATCGTCTCTCCCGGACAGGAGTGTGCTAAAGTAAAGGAATTCAAGGCCTCCGAGACTGACTTCCCTGAATGGGGCAATCTGGACAAGCGTGCATATTCCTGGGAACTGGCAACTGCATTGAGTTTATTATATGCCGGTGCTGATATTCTCATTTTATATCACCCCGAAGCGGCCATGGCAACCAAAAAGACTATTTTCAAACTTATGGATAAAATATGGCATTAACAGGTTTACAAATTCAGAAACTGTTACCCAAAACAAACTGTAAAGAATGTGGTTCAAACACATGCCTGGCGTTCGCGCTGAAACTGGCAAGTAAGAAGGTGGAATTGGCAAAATGTCCTTATGTATCGGAAGAAACAAAGAAAATTATCGGCGCAGCCAGTGAACCACCTGTCAGGGGCATTAAGTTTGGACCCGATGAAAAATTGAAATTGGGTGAGGAAACTGTGTTGTATCGCCACGAGAAAACTTTCGTTCATCAGACATTGTTTGCCATAAATATTAATG
Organism: Bacteroidales bacterium; assembly: GCA_036480555.1. Lineage (GTDB taxonomy): Bacteria > Bacteroidota > Bacteroidia > Bacteroidales > SM23-62 > SM23-62. The sequence goes on from JAZGGT010000682.1 coordinate 2,302, forward strand.
ATACTGATTCACCCGAATATATTGAGGAGACACTTGGCTTAATTAAAGAGTATAATCTGGAACGTGTCGGTGAAATGTATACGATAGATATGATTGCTGTCACACAGCAAAGTGATGATATTG
>JAZGGT010000683.1:0-2963 GCA_036480555.1 Bacteroidales bacterium
GATCGTAAACGGACTGATAGTGGATCAGACCATTATTCCCGACCTGGAACCCTTAAAGATATTTGACTTTGCCATTGTAGGGATTCCCATGATAGTGGTTGGCAGCCTGTACCTCCTTTTCTTCGGAGAGCGATTGCTGCCTGCCAAGCCGGATACACTCACACAGTTATCATTGGGAAGGAGAGAGTACATGGTAGAGGCCAAGGTAGTGCAGAAGTCCCCGCTCATCGGCAAAACCATCGAAGAAGCCGGTTTGCGCAGCCAGCCGGGATTTCACATTGTGGAGATCTGGAGGCGGGGCTATAAGATCTCGGTTTTCGGAGCAGATTTTCTGCTGGACAGGGGGGATATACTCATCTTCGCAGGTGAAACAGAGGCCATCGCCGACATGGTTAGGTCCAGGTCCGGATTGAGCATCCCGGAAGTAGGTATGCTGCTCAAGAAATCACGTACGGAAATGGTAGAAGTCGTTGTTTCCCAGAATTCTACCATCGTTAATAAGACAGTGAGGGAAGCCGGTTTCAGGAGCAAGTATGATGCAGCCATTGTCTCGGTGCACAGGAACGGGGAGTTGATCAAGGGAAAAATCGGTGAGGTCATCCTGAAAGCGGGTGATGTACTGCTGCTTTTTACAGGGGAAAATTTTGTCGCAAGGACCGTGGCCATGAAGGATTTTTATTTTATTTCCAAGGTCAGTGAGATGGTCAAACTTGAATGGTACAAGAGTGCTATCCTGCTGGGAGGATTGATACTGGCCATCTTACTGGCAGCGCTGAATTTGTTCCCGCTCTTCATTTCCCTGTTGCTGATACTGGTCCTTTCTCTAGCCATGCGTATCACACATCCGAGGGAATTGCCGGGAGCCATCGATTATAACCTGGCATTGATCATTGTGCTTTCGCTGGCACTTGGGACTGCCATGATCAAAACCGGGACGGCCGACCTTGTGGCTGACGGGGTGATCAGGCTCTTCCGGCCGCTCGGGGTGATAGGGATACTTACAGGCATCTACCTGATCACCACCATCCTGGCGGCATATATTACCAGCAAGGCTGCAGCTGCCATCATCTTCCCGATTGCACTCACCACAGCGGTTAACCTGAGCATGGATCCAATGCCATTTATCCTGATAACCGCCTATGCTTCAGCTGCCAATTTTATGACACCAGTTGGCTTCCAGACCAACCTGATGGTCTATGGTCCGGGTGGTTACTCCTTCAATGATTTTTTCCGTATCGGAGCCCCGCTGACACTGCTTTACATGATAGTGACCATTACCATTCTTTCATTGATCTACGTTTAACCATAACACATGATGGAGCGATCACAAGAACACCTTTTGTTAGCGGTGCATATTGCTTTTGCAGCCGGACTTTCCATCATGGAAGTCTATAGGAAAAAGATTTTTAAGACCGAATTGAAGAAGGATCTTTCACCGGTTACAGAGGCAGATTATGCCTCTCACCGGATCATTGCCGGGCAATTGGAATCCACCGCTATTCCCATCCTGTCTGAAGAAGGGAAAGAAGTCCCTTATCAAATCAGGAAGCAGTGGAAAAAATTCTGGCTGGTCGATCCCCTTGACGGTACCAAGGAGTTTATCCGCAGGAATGATGAATTTACAGTGAACATAGCATTGATAGATGGACAGGTTCCCGTAATGGGCGTTATCTATGCACCTTGCCCGGATATCATGTATTTTTCTTCGGATCAGACCGGTGCCTGCAGGATAATGGAGTATTCCAAAGAGGACGGAAATATTCAAAACCTGCAGGATTTGATGGGACATGCGGAAAAATTACCTGTAAAAAATCCCCGCAGACATTACACAGCCATAGCCAGCCGCTCACACAGGAATGAGCAGACGGATTTATTTATCAAGGGCCTTCAGAAAGAGCATCCAGGCCTCAAGTTTGTTTCAACCGGCAGTTCCCTGAAATTTTGTCTAATGGCCGAAGGAAAAGCAGATATATACCCCCGTTTCGGTCCCACTATGGAATGGGACACGGCAGCCGGCCATGCCATAGCACGGGCTGCGGGATGTTCGGTTAAGATCCATGACAGAGAAGATGACCTTTCATACAATAAGGAAGATCTTTTCAATCCCTGGTTCATCGTTACTCGAACACCTTAACCGCTTTTTCTCCATTGGCGGTGGCATAGGCCCTGAGCATGCCCGTAGTATTGAACTCCATGGCAATATTGCCCTGTTTATCAACACAAATTACACCCCCCCTGCCCCCTGCTTTCTCAAGCTTTTCCTGGATGACTGCAGAAGCGGCTTCCTGAAGCGACAGGTCGCTGTATTGCATCATTGCGGAGATGTCGTGTGCCACGGTATACCGGATAAAGTATTCTCCATGACCGGTGGCTGAGACAGCACAGCTATTGTTATTGGCATAATTTCCGGCACCAATAATGGGGGAGTCTCCGATCCTTCCATAGCGTTTATTGGACATCCCGCCGGTGGATGTTCCTGCGGCCAGGTTACCATAGCTGTCAAGTGCCACACATCCGACCGTGCCGTACTTTTCCACCTGGGCTTTTTTGAGTTGCTGTTGCAGTTGTTTCCAGCGTCTCTCTGTATAAAAATAATTGCTGTCAACAACCTCTCCGCCATGGCCGGCAACAAAGCGGGATGCCCCGTAACCACTGAGCAAAACATGGGGTGATTTTTCCATCACTATCCGGGCGGCTGAAATCGGATTTTTGATATCTCCAATACCAGCCACTGCTCCTGCATTTAAGGTTTTTCCATCCATGATGGAGGCATCCAGTTCATTTTTTCCTCCGTGGGTATAAACGGCTCCCTTTCCTGCATTGAACAGTGGAGAATCCTCCATGATACGAATGACCGCTTCAACAGCATCCAGGCTCGTCCCGCCTGAATCCAGTATGGAGATGCCATTTTCCAGGACTTCGCTCAATTTCGCATACAGGGCGTCGGCTCTTTCGGGTGAGAT
>JAZGGT010000684.1:0-3009 GCA_036480555.1 Bacteroidales bacterium
GCGTAATCCTTGGAGGTTCCTTTGGAAACCGCTTCCTTTCAGGAAACCGTTTCCTTATCTAACCATAATCGATATTATTTTCAAGAGAAACGTATTTCTTATGCGTATCCATTATTGTATTGTATAAGTAATAATCAGAAAATACTTCTTTTGTAATAATCGACCTTGTGTCTTTTCGTTTATATACCTGATAAGACGAGAAAGGCCAGATCCGAAAATCGGAAACAATGCCATATTTCTGAGGATTTTGATGAATGTATATAATTAATTGAAAAAAATAATCATCTTATTGTACAATCTTTCGGGAATATCTACCCTCAAATAAATGACCAGACCTATGATAAGCTTTGTTGATCGCTTTTGAATAGGTTCCAAGAAATGTTCTTACCTGCCGCCAGATATGCCCTTCCGTTTGATATGAATCTTCAATATCTTCCAGATCTTTAATTCTCAGAAGGAAATGAAAATGAGGTGGTAGAAGACAGTAAGCATATAAGTCTGCGATCGGATAGACATACTTACTATATAGATCTACAAAATAATGGTAGTTACGGTCTTCCTTGAATAATGCTTCCTTGTTATTCCCCCTGTTGTATATATGATAATACTCACCATAATTTAAGGAAATCTTAGTCATTTCTATTGCCCCCATAAAATGTCAAAGGATACGGTTTCCTCGGAGGAAACCGTATCCTCTCTACTCTTTTCCTATATTACCTCTGCATGCGGTTTTCTCATTAAAAATTGGCCCTGACCGCGTTTACCAAGCCATTCAGTACCATCCACAATACACTCCCCCCGCAGGTAAACCTTCTCGGGGTAACCTTGAAGTTCCCAACCCTCATATAAGTTGTAGTCCGTCCGCTGATGAGAAATCTGCACACCATATTTCAGCTTTTTTTCCGGATCCCAGATCACGATATCTGCATCAGATCCTGGAGACAGACTGCCTTTTCGAGGATAGAGTCCAAATATTTTAGCGGCGTTGGTGCTGGTATAGGCGACAAATTGATTAGGGGTTAAATGACCTTTTACAACACCCTCTGTCCACAAGACTGGCATCCTGTCCCCCACGCCGGGCAGGCCATTGGGGATTTTTGTAAAATCTTCCTGTCCCAGTTCTTTTCCTGGTATTAACACTTCCTTTCCTTCATATAGGATTGCTTTTTTGCCATCATAAAAGAAAGGACAGTGGTCAGTGCCCACTGTTTGCAGCGTATTATCCACTAAACCCTGCCAGATCCTCTGATTATCTTGTTCAGTCCGCATTGGCGGGGAACAAATCCATTTAGCGCCGTCAGTTCGTTTTAGATGTTCTTCAGTGAAAAACAAATACTGGGGGCAGGTTTCGCCCATAACCTTCAGACCCTGTTCCCTGGCATAGGCAAGCTGATCAATCCCACCAGCTGTGTTCATATGAACGACATATAAAGGCGCATCAGCTTGAGCTGCCAATGCTGCCCCCCGCAAGACAGCTTCTACAGCACCCCAGGCCGGCCTGGTATAGGCATGCCAGATCGGTTCAGTATGCCCGGCTCTTAATGCCTCATCTACCAGAATATCGATTACGTCTCCGTTTTCCGCATGCAGCATGGTCAGTAAACCATGTTCAGCAGCGATTAGCATCAATTGGAATATTTCGCCATCCTGCAGGCGTAAGCGGTTATTGTAGGCTGTAAACACCTTTAAAGTAGTCACTCCTGCCTGGATTAAATCAGGGATCTGGTCTGCAACCCGATCATTGAACTTTGTGATATTAATATGAAAACTGTAATCGATGACAGCCTTTGGGGCAGCTTTTTCACGCAGGGCTTTCACATTTTTTAACAAATCAGGATCTTTGTCTTCTACAAAATCCATCACAGTTGTAGTCCCCCCAAATGCGGCTGCTTTATGACCAGTGTAATGGTCATCAGAAGACACAGTATCAAACATCGCCAGATCTAGGTGAACGTGGGGGTCGATACCGCCCGGCAGAATATATTTCCCGGCGGCATCCACAATTCTTGCCCCTTCCCGAGCAAGATCCGGTCCGATGAGGATTATTTTTCCCTCCTCAAATAAAATATCCGCCCTAAGTGTATGATCTGCTGTGATTAAGGTTCCATTCTTAATGAGGGTTGTGGTCATACGTTCGTCCTTTCTCCACCTTCCGGGAATAATACAAAGGGATTTTTTACTCAGGGAAAATTATACCGCAGACCTCTTTCCCTTATCCAAATACTCAACTCTCCCCCTGGTAACTAATCTGGGTTGGAAACCATACAAAGAAAAGGTAATTATTTTCTGGGAGAAATGGCGGTAAATCTTAATATTCAAACCACTGAACCAGAATCTGGCGAACACAGTATGCCAAGCAAAGCTGAAAGGACTTCAAGGGAGAGATCGTCCGGATTTTCCTGTTCTGCTTGGTAGGCAGGAATTTGACTTCCGCGCTCTCTTAAAGCCTTCCACAATCTTCTCCTTTCCCCCGGGCGAACCGTTAATTCAGTTAGTTCTTTTGCCCGTCGGAAATATTCTCCCGTTGTATATAAAAATGTAAAGCGTTTCCACTCCCCTGCTATAATCGGATGGATCAGCTGTTGGATAGGTCCCAGTTGTATCTTAAAATACTCCTCATCTGCCCGTGGGTGATCATTTTCCTCTTTTAAAAGCTCTAACCGGGTAGCTAGCTCATGTCCCAGGACCGGCGCTAGATATTCGACTCTCCATTTCCGATCAGTAAAGGAAGCCGGTTGATAAAAAGCCAGGTAGTCTACATTTAATATCCTGGGAGCTGTCCTGATTGGAATACGGTACCAGCCAAGTACACGAGCAACCTGGAGATCCTCCGGTTTAGGAATGATAGCCACCAAGATTAACGCTGATGGAGACATATACGACATACTCATTTATTCACCCCCTTTGAAGCTGTTTTCTGAGTAGTAATAATGAGGAAGATCTTGATTGTGTCAGAATTCCCCCTCCTATCTGACATTATACCTATTTAAATACCAAACCGTGATCCCA
>JAZGGT010000685.1:0-9760 GCA_036480555.1 Bacteroidales bacterium
CGAGGCAAACGAAGGGGTCATCAAAGAAAATGTCTCCAACTCCCTGATGCTGGTCACGGCATTGAACACCCATATCGGGTATGATAAAGCAGCAGAAATTGCCAAGAAAGCATATACTGAGAATACCACGCTGAAAAAGGCCGCCCTTGATCTGGGCTATGTGACAGAGGTAGAATTTGACGAGTGGGTGGATCCGTCAAAGATGACAGGAACCCTTGACTAAGTAGCTGAATTATCCCTATATTAGCTCCCGGAGATCTAACGCTTACATGATCATCATGAGAAAGATTGCATTCCTTATGTTCCTTGGGGGAATATTGACTGCCGGCCTTTACGGCCAGCGGAGTTACCTGGGACTCAGTTTCGGGGCTTCCTTACCCAGCGAGGAGTTCGCCAAAAAAAGCCTGGCCGAGGATGGTGGCTATGCCCTGCCCGGATTTGTCATAGAATTTTCCGGTGCCTATGTCTTTGATTACTATATTGGCATTGCCGGCACTTTTACCTTCAGTTCAAATCCACCGGACAGGGATGCGCTTAAACAAGACCTTATCGATGCCATCACAGGGCCTGTTCCTCCGGAAATTGAGGAAGTGATCTTCAACCATGGTTCCTGGATGTATTCCAATCTCATGGCCGGACCCTTCTTTACCATCCCCATCGCTTTCATGAACCTGGATTTCAGGGCAGTGGCCGGCTTGAGCTTCCTGTTGTCTCCCCCCTGGAAATTAATCATAGAAACAGACAAAGAAACCTACTATCACGAACGTCATGGGAGCACGGTTAATTTTGCCTTTATGCTGGGCACGGGGATACGGTTCAATGTGAAGTCCAATTATTCGATCCGCGTATCTGGTGACTATTTCCACAGCGAACCTACTTTAACCGTCGATCAGGAATCTGCTTTAGGAGGAGCCTCCGGGAGATCAACCTACGATATGAGTGTCGGTACGATCAATCTCAATGTCGGTATTGCATACCGCTTCTGATAATTGTGCAAAAATAGCTGGTTATTATGGAGAAAGAAACACCTGAAAGAGGATCTCTCTTCGATGGATTTCCCCCTGTCTCAACCGCGGCATGGGAAGAAATGATCAAAGCAGGCCTGAATGAGGGGGAGTATGAGAAGCGGTTTTTCTGGCATACGCCGGACGGGTATCAAATAAAGCCCTATTACAGATCGGAGGATCTTGAAGAACTTGATTTTTTGGACGCGGTACCCGGACAATTCCCATTCATCCGCAGTTCTAAGACGGAGAACAATGCATGGCTGATCAGGCAGGACCTGCTTGTCACGGATATCGAAACAGCCAACCGGGATGCATTTGATATTATTGTAAAAGGTGTCAATTCCATTGGATTTGATCTGTCCTCCAGGGACCGGATAAGGGAGGCAGACCTGAAGGCCTTGCTCTATGAACTCCCGCTGCAGAGGATACCTGTCAATTTTATCCTTCGGGGACAGTTCACCGATGTACTCCATTTTCTGCACGAGCATTTAAAAAGCGCCGGGGTAGATCCACATACTGTCCGGGGAAGCATCACTCACGATCCCCTGGGGATACTGGCATCCACAGGAAACTTTTCCAGGGATATGTTTACAGGCTTTTCCGGGCAGATTGACTGCCTCGAATTTGTAAAGGCAAACCTGCCCGGGTTCAGGGTAATCCATGTGGGGGGGAACTTGTTCCACAATGCAGGTGCTTCTGTAACGCAGGTACTGGCCTTCACCCTTGCCCAGGGAAATGAATACCTGGCACAGTTATCAGAGCTGGGGACTGAACCCGGGGAGATCCTGCCATATATGCAGTTCCAGTTCTCAGCAGGATCGAGTTATTTCATGGAGATTGCCAAGCTGCGGGCTGCAAGGCTGCTATGGTCAAAGATCGTTGAGGCCTGGTCCGCAAAAGCCGCCCTGAAACATGCCATGTTCATCCACACCAACACTTCAGCCTGGAATCAGACGGTATATGATCCGTATGTGAACATGCTCCGGGGGACAACAGAGGCCATGTCCTCAGTGATCGGTGGCACAGATTCACTGACTGTCAGACCCTATGATGCTGCTTTCAGACCGGCGGATAATTTCTCAAACCGCGTTGCCAGGAACACCCAGGTTGTGCTGAAAGAGGAATCATACCTGGACAAGGTGATCGACCCGGCTGCCGGATCCTATTATATTGAGAAGCTTACGGCTATCTTAATAGAGGGTGCCTGGGAACTTTTTCTCCAGGTCGAAGAAAAAGGGGGATTTCATAAATCACTGATCGATGGGTTCATTCAGGGTGCCATAAGGGAATCAGCGGAATCCCGAATGAAAAACATGGCTACCCGAAATAATATCATGGTTGGGATTAACCAGTATCCAAACTTCCAGGAGGATATGTCAGCAGAGATAGAGGATATTGTCCTTCCTGTAAAGAGGCTGCCCGAGGACCAGTGCATCATTGAACCATTGGAACTTTTCCGGGGCAGCAGGGATTATGAAAACATGCGCTTAAAAACGGAAAACCATCCGGGTAAAAAACCGCTGGTTTTCATGCTTACCGTGGGTGATCTGGCCATGCGCAGGGCACGTGCCATGTTTGCCAGCAACTTTTTTGCCTGTGCAGGTTTTCAGGTTATCGATAACATTGGTTTTGAATCCCCTGAAAAAGGTGCCCGAACAGCCATTGATGCCGGAGCCGATATCGTGGTCCTCTGCAGTTCAGATGAAGAATATGCCAGCCTTGCCAGTACTGTTATGCCCCTGCTGAAAGACAGGTGTATCCCTGTCGTTGCCGGTTATCCGAAGGAAGAGCTGGAAATGCTGAAAAAGAACGGCATTGAACACTTCATCCATGCACGATCAAATGTACTGGAAGAACTGCAGCATTTTCAGCAATTACTTGGCATCAAATCCTGAAATGAAAACAAATGAGACCCGATTTTAGCCATATAAATCCCAAGCCAGCTTCCACCGGTGGAAAGTCCCCCGCCGGCAAGGAATGGCTTACCCCTGAGCATATCAGTGTAAAGTCCGTGTTTTCAAAAGATGACCTCGAGGGAATGGAGCACCTGCAATATGCGGCCGGGAGACCTCCTTATCTCAGGGGACCCTATCCTGGCATGTATGTGATGCGCCCGTGGACAATCAGGCAGTATGCCGGCTTTTCCACTGCTGAAGAATCTAACGCCTTCTACAGAAGAAACCTGGCATCCGGACAGATGGGCCTGTCCATTGCATTTGACCTGGCTACCCACCGCGGGTATGATTCCGACCATGAAAGGGTGGTGGGAGATGTTGGCAAAGCAGGTGTTGCGGTCGATTCAATCCTGGATATGAACCTGTTATTTGACGGTATCCCCCTTGATAAAATGTCCGTCTCCATGACCATGAATGGTGCCGTGCTTCCGGTTATGGCTTTTTATATTGTAGCCGGACAGGAACAGGGTGTTTCTCTTGAGCAGTTGAGTGGTACCATTCAAAATGATATACTGAAGGAATTCATGGTAAGGAATACCTACATCTACCCACCTGAAGCTTCCATGAGGATCATTGCCGATATTTTCAAATACACGGCTGAGAATATGCCCCGGTTTAATTCCATCAGTATTTCGGGATATCACATGCAGGAAGCCGGGGCCACCGCTGATCTGGAACTGGCCTATACCCTTGCAGACGGACTGGAATACCTGCGTACAGGGGTTAATACAGGGATGGATATCGATGCCTTTGCTCCCAGGATCTCATTTTTCTGGGCCATCGGGATGAATCACTTTATGGAAATAGCAAAGATGCGTGCAGCCAGGTTGCTCTGGTCAAAGATCGTATCCCGGTTCAATCCAAAAAATCCAAAATCACTGGCCCTTCGCACCCACTCCCAGACCTCGGGCTGGAGTCTTACCGAGCAGGATCCCTTCAATAATGTGACACGCACATGTGTGGAGGCCATGGCTTCGGCACTTGGACATACCCAGAGCCTTCATACCAATGCCCTGGACGAGGCCATTGCCCTGCCCACGGATTTCTCTGCCCGTATTGCCCGGAACACCCAGATTTACCTTCAGGAAGAAACTGATATAACCAAAGCCATCGACCCCTGGGCCGGATCCTATTATGTGGAATACCTGACCGACAAGCTGGCCCGCAGTGCCTGGCAGCTTATCGAGGAAGTTGAACAACTGGGCGGCATGGCAAAAGCCATAGATACCGGTCTGCCTAAGATGCGGATCGAAGAGGCAGCCGCAAGGAAACAGGCCCGGATCGATTCAGGTAAGGATACCATCGTCGGTGTTAATAAATTTAAACTTGAAAAAGAAGATCCCCTGGATATCCTTGAAGTGGATAACACAGCAGTGAGGGAAGCACAGGTCAAAAGGCTCAGGAAACTGAAAGCCGAACGGAACAATGAACAGGTACAGGAGATACTTGACAAACTTACCCGGGCTGCCTCTAATGGTAACGGGAACCTGTTGGAAATGTCAGTAGAAGCTGCAACCAAGCGGGCCACCCTGGGAGAGATCTCCTATGCACTGGAAAAGGTGTGGGGCAGGTACAAGGCAGTGATCCGATCCATTTCCGGGATCTATTCTTCTGAATCCAAAGAAGATACGGCCTTCTCTGAAGCAAAAGAGATGGCTGCCAGATTTGCCCGCAAGGAAGGAAGGCAGCCGCGGATCATGATTGCCAAAATGGGACAGGACGGGCATGACCGTGGTGCGAAGGTGGTATCTACAGGATATGCAGATATCGGTTTCGACGTGGATATAGGTCCCCTATTCCAGACCCCGGCAGAAGCGGCCCGGCAGGCAGTGGAAAACGATGTCCATCTCCTGGGGGTTTCCAGCCTGGCCGGTGGACATAAAACCCTGGTGCCACAGGTGATCGAAGAACTTCGTAAAATGGGTCGGGAAGATATCCTGGTGATTGCCGGAGGAGTAATCCCGGTCCAGGATTACCAGTCCCTCTATGATGCAGGCGTTGTAGGAATTTTCGGTCCGGGTACCTCCATTTCCGTTGCCGCTCAAAAAATCTTAGAGATCTTGCTTGAAGGGATGAGATAAAGTACTCTTTTTTATATCTTTGCAGCAGCAGTTCGCCTTTCAGGTCGTCTTTAATAAAAATGCTGTTATGGAAGAAACTAAAACAAATGCTGGCCAGGGACTGGGTATAGCGGGACTGATCCTGGGGATTATTGCCATCCCACTGGCCATCCTCGGCTGTACTTCCGTTTTGGGGCTGGTATTCGGAATAGCCGGGGTAATACTTAGTGCAGTGGGACTTTCCCAGGCAACCAAATCAAATGGTACCAAAGGCCTGCCTACCGCCGGGCTGGTGGTTTCTATTCTTGGAACAGCCATCGCCCTTATGTGGATATTGTTTTTCGCACGCATTGCCCACGAAGGTGGCAGGTGGTGGGGCCGTGAAGGTATCCGTATCATGGAGGAGATCAATGAAGACTTCGGAGATGAGATTGAAGAGACTTTTGAAAATATAGGTAAGGAACTGGAAGAGCTGGGTGAAGAGCTTGAAGATAAGCTGGAAGATCTTGAATGGGATGAAGACTGGGAAGATTTTGAATGGGGAGAAGAAATCACCGATGAAGAATTCCAGCAGGTCATGGACACCTATGAAAGCCTGATCCAGGATTATGTAAAACTGGTAGATGAAGCGAATCAGGGGGATATAAATGCCCTTGCAGAGTTTGTCAAAGTTTCAGTCAAAGCTGTTGCACTGGCTACAAAAATTACAGCCATTTCACCAAGGTTGACAGATGAACAAAGAGAAAAGTTCGAGAAGGTTCAGCAAAAATATGAAGAAGCCCTTAAAGAGGCAGAGGAGAATCAATAGACCTTATTACATAGTTAACCTATCGCTGGCCGGGATCATAATGATGGTGTTCATTTATTCCGGCCTTTTTTCTGCGAAAGAAGACAATCATCCTCTCCCTTCTTTCTATGAAAAGATTACTGGTGAACCTGCCCCCTCTTCGGGTCTTTCAAGGGCATTTTCTGAGATCGTCGGGGGAAATCTGGATGCTGCCAGAGGCTATAACAGTGACAGTTTGCTCATCTTTTCCTTTTTTTTGATCCAGTTTATACAAAGAATACTTGTCAGCTTGCTCCTATATAAACAAATACCGCGCACACAATACCTGTTTTCAGCAGACCTGGCAATAAGCATCCTGCTGTTCCTTTTTTGTTTTAAAGGACAGCTCCTTGCGATGGGAAAATTGATATTTGCCTGACTAGTAGATAAAGGTTACTCCGGCCTGAATGCTGAGCCAGGAATGTGTATCTCCTCCTGATTTAAAGGCATGATTATAACGGGCTCCCAGGTTGAAATAGGCTTCAGCGCCTATGCCAATGATTAATCCGGCTTCCGGTGCCAGTCCAAAATGCCAGTTCTTATTCTCGTAACGATGCACCCCAAAATCAGACACCTCGTTTATAACGTAAGCCCCTGATGCAAGTCCCAGGTAGGGCCTGAATTGTGAATCAGGACTGAAGTGATAACGGCCAACAGCCATGAGGGGAAAAACATTGATATAGCGGTATAAATTCCCTGTCAGTGTCAGGTCTTCAAATTCATAGGTATCTCTGGGGAAACTTTCATTGAACACACTCCAGGCAAACAGGAAGCCGACACTTATCTCATCGGTAAAAAACCTTCCGAATTCAAAGCTGAATCCCCTGAAGCTGGTATTGGAAATAAAATCCCTGGTATCACCCATGGGAACTGAAATTCCATAATTAACCGTACTGTAGTAATCCACCAACTGGGCGGCACCGTTCAAAGCTACCATCAGGCTTAGTCCCAGGATAATATATCTAATGTTCTTCATCATCTTCCTGTATGATTTATTAATTTGTCTTTAAATAAGGAGATTGCTTAAAAGCCTGGTCAATGTTATCCGTGATCCGTTGCTCTGTATTCTGTCCTCCCTGCTGCAACAGTGTATTAAGTGCAGCCAGCCATGGGACCGCAATGGTCTTCTCATCAATGTCAGTGTTTTCAGGATCAATCATGGTAATAAACAGGGTCCCCGTAGAATAATTAATATATACCGGGAATCCCACCGGGAATCCCATTCCCCATCCGGGTCCCCATACGGGAGCACCAGGGTATCCACCCCAGCCGGGCCACCAGCCCCATGATCCCCACCACCAGGCCGGATCGAAAAATACTCCGGAATTGGTTGTTGACATGGCCGAGATAAGCAATACAACATCCGCCGGGTTAAGGGTATCCAACGGCTCTTCCTTATAACCATTTGAAATCATTTGATCCCTCACCCTGCCTATTATCAGATTATCATAATCCCGGCCCAGACTATCCTCTTCACCATCAGCAACAATATGGATGATGGTATCAGGCAAAGAAAATGAAGTTGCAGCACTGAAGTCAAATTCCTTATCATAGGAGGTTCCCACAATATCCAAATCCTCTGCAGTTGATGGTCCGCCAGGATAGCAGGATATAAATAATACGGGTATCGCGGTGATCAGGATCCAGGGCACTATCCCCTTTGGATTTATTATCTTCATGTCTACTCTGTTTTTACTTGAAACAGCTAACAAAATTAATATTCTCCGACGGAATAATGTAAAATATTGAATATTTCATATTTTTTTATCTTTGATCCGGTAAGCACAATATATGTCTGGAACAACAACCAAAATAATCATCCTGGCAGGTCTGCTGTCTATAAGCTTTTCGATAAGTGCACAGGAGTACACCAAGGCCGTCGGGGTAAGAGGGGTATTTGGATATGACCATTACCAGTATTCCGGGGCAGAATTCTCATTTCAGAAAGATGTCAAAAAAATCGGAAGGGCTGAATATGATTTCGGGTGGTACGCATCTACGCAATGGGATGCCTTGAAATTCACCGGGATCCGGCAATGGAAGATCATCAATAAAAGTAAATTTCATTTTTATGGAGGGGTCGGTGGAGGCGCCGGATATGTAATGTTTCCCCATACAGAAAATGATTTTTTCGCAACCATTAACCTCAATTTGGGTGTTGATTACACAGCCGGGTTTATACAGTTCGCATTGGACTGGCGGCCGGAATGGACAGTCATTAACAATTTTGGCAACAAGCTTGGATATGATATTGGATTTGCCATAAGATTCGCCATCCCTTAAAACTGGCGGTTGTATTGATTAGCATCAATTAAAATATCATTCAGAATGAAAACTTTATTGACCCTGATTTTAGCATTTGTATTTGTCCTCGGGGCATTCTCCCAGGAGGAAACACAGCAACTCTCTAAACAAGAAATAAAAAAGCTGCAGAAAGAACAGAAAAAGGCCGAAAAGGCGGCTGAAGAGGAAAGGATGGCTGAGGTGACCAGATTTATGGTACACCAGCAGCAATTTGTCCTTGAAGCCGATTACCTGAGTGATAAATATGGCCAACGGGTACCCGTCACTCCCACTATAAATTTTGTCCTGGTTGATTCTGTCGCCGGTACCGTCCAGTTTGGGTCCGCACAAGATATCGGGTATAACGGCGTAGGAGGGGTAACGGTTGATGGCAGGATCACCAAGTATGAATACTCAGTCGTCGGGAAAAAAGAGGATTCCTACAGTATACGGTTGATCTTAATGTCGTCTATCGGGACTTATGACATTACTTTAATGGTAAATTCCCAGGGTTATGCCGATGCCAGCATCAGGGGAAACTGGTCCGGTCAACTGAATTATCACGGTAAACTGGTACCCCTGACACTTTCCAGAGTTTATAAAGGAACCCCAATCTTGTAAAAATCCATAACCATAAACCACATGAAACACCCTACATTTTTACCAACCCTGCTGATTTCGCTTCTAATGCTTTCCCAGGGTTGTGCCACCATCGTTGGCAGCTCGAAGAATACCCTTGTATTTGAAAACGAGAAGGAACAAACTGCCGAGATCTACCTGGATGGCGAATTAATTGGCAATGCACCAGGCAAGATCCAGTTGGATTCCAGAAGGATACAGCATGGGAGCACCCTTGAGATCAAGGCTCCCGGCCATGAGACACAGGAATACATGATCCTGCGCAAACCCCATCCCGCCTATATTATCGTGGATGCGATTGTCGGTGGGATCCCGCTCGGGATTGATTACTCTACCGGACAGATCTACCGGCCTACGCCACGCAAATTCACATACGAACTTAAGCCCGAGTAGATCATGAAGAAAATCGCAACATTCATCATTATCCTGCTGGGTTCAGCTCTTATACTGCAGGCACAGGAAAGATCTACTTTCTCTCCGGAGGATATGGATTTTGAAACCAATTATGGCCATTTCAATTTCTGGGAATTAAAACTACACACAGGAGGCCATGTAACCTCAAGGGAAGAGGTAGAAGATATCCTGAGTAACGGTTATACAGGCCTTGAACTCCGTGTCGGGGTGCAATCATCCGGACGCCAGCAATGGCAGCGGCTTCACAAGTATCCGCAATATGGTATCGGATTTGCCCTGTTTAATGTGGGCAGTAAAGAAGTTATTGGTAATCCGAGTGGCCTTTTCGGCTTTATAAACCTGCCCATTATAAGAAGACCGAAATTTGTTCTTGGATCTGATATAAGTGTGGGTCTATCATATGATTTTAATCCATATCATGTTGACGACAACCCACAGAACTCTGTGATCGGCTCCAAGGTCAATTTATGGGCCGGTTATTTTCTGACCGGACAATTTCAGGTTTCCATGCGCAGTGATATCACTGCAGGATTGGGGTTCATTCACTTTTCAAACGGCCGTACCCATACACCCAAT